>DASPGW010000264.1 GCA_035620395.1 Desulfuromonadales bacterium
GGTGGATGAAGAGGACCTGCTGGGCCGTGAGATACTCCATCACTCGGCGAGCTTCTTGAGGGCGGGGCGATACCGGTCGATGAACTCGTTCACCTGGGCGACGAACTCGGCGTCGATCCCTGCCGGATATTCGGCCTCCAAAGGGCGAACCGGTTCGATGAGGATGCGGCCGTGCTCCTCGTCGACGGACACTTCCACCTCCGAGCCGATGGCCAACTTCAGCTTCTCCAGCGCCTCGGCCGGAAGCGACACCCCGCGGCTGTTGCCGATGGTGCAGATTTTACGGCGCATGGGTTATCTCCGGGAATTGTTATAACGGAATTATAATCTGGTCGGAAAGGAGCGGCAAGGGATATTTAGGCGCTTGCCCCCTCTCGGAAAATGACCTATATTTGTACCACAAAACAAACCACAAAAGGGGTCTGCAATGGAACGTCTCTATGCCCGCGCGTCGGTCAGCATCAGCGACCTGAAGAAGAACCCCTCCCGGATCATCCATGAAGCGGAAGGAACCCCCGTGGCGATCCTGAACCACAACAAGCCCAGCGCCTACCTGGTCCCGGCCGAAGCCTTCGAGGCCCTCATGGAAAAGCTCGAGGACTACGAACTCTCCCGCATCGTCGAGGAGCGGAAGGATGAACCGACCGTCAAGGTTTCCCTCGATGAGCTTTAGCCTCGAATTCAAGGAGTCCGCTCTGAAGGAATGGAAGAAGCTGGATGGCGGAATCCGGGAACAGTTCAAGAAGAAGCTGGCCGAGCGCCTCGACCGGCCCCGCGTCGAGTCGGTCCGGCTCAGGGGCATGGCCGACTGCTACAAGATCAAGCTGAAGAATGCCGGCTGCCGGCTGGTCTATCAGGTGGACGACACGCGCGTGGTGGTTGTCGTGGTGGTTGTCGTGGTGGCGGTCGGCAGGCGGGAGAACCTGGCGGTTTACAAGGTGGCGGGCAAGCGGGTAAAGGAATAACCTGTCCCCATTCCCCCCCTTGATGTTTTAAGTCCGCCCCCTTGCCCCCAGGCTTGCAAAAATGGCCCGGGACGGGTATAAGATTGCGACTTTCACCTCGCCGGCAACCCGATGGAACCCACACTCCCCTTCGACCACAACGCCCATCTCGAACTGGCCGGGATGCGCATGCCCCTAGGAGAATCACCATGAACAGCTGTCCCTGCGGATCAGGCGCCGAATATGCCGCCTGCTGCGAACCGATCATCACCGGGAAGAAAGCGGCCGAGACGGCCGAACAACTGATGCGGGCCCGCTATTCGGCCCACGTGAAGGTCGAGATCGATTTCCTCTTCGAGAGCACCCACCCCGATCACCGCCAGGGGTACGACCACAAGGGGACCCGGACCTGGGCCGAGAACTCCGAATGGCATGGCCTGCAAATCCTCGAAACGGTCCAGGGCGGCCCCCGGGATGCAGAGGGGGAGGTCGAGTTCATCGCCCGTTTCCGCGACAAGGACGGTCTGCGCAGCCATCACGAGCGCGGGCAGTTCAAGCGCCAGGACGGATGCTGGCTGTTCACGGAGGGGACGATGGTCAAGCCGCAGCCGCTGAGCGCGAGCAAGGTCGGCCGCAACGATCCCTGCCCCTGCGGCAGCGGCAGCAAGTTCAAGAAGTGCTGCGGCAAGTAATTCGAGCGCCGATTCGCCTGACCGCTCGGGCCACCCTCGAATCAGACCCCAGGAAGTCTTCGACGAAGCTCGAAGGGGTGCACTTGCAAATTGAATCCGCCCAGATGAAAAAATGGCCACGGGATTTCCGTGGCCATTTTGCCCTCAAAAATCGATCCATAAGCCGATTTTGACCGGGAATTTCTGGTTATTTGTTTGTAATTTCATTTACTTGGCTTGGCCTAACCCCAGTCCAGCCAACGGCCTCTGTCCCTGATCCTCGGACCCGCCGAGAAGCGGCTGCAGGCGGAGTTGTCCGAAGAGGGGCGCCAAGCTTCTCCCTATGGGAGTTCAGACAGGTCTCGATATCACACAGGCTTTCGCGTCCGGCCATCTGGGCATAGGCAAGGCACAGAAACTGGTCGAAGGTCGAGAAACTTTTGACTCTATAATCGCCATGATAACGACGAACGCACAGGTTGAAGTCGTGCCTTGGCAAAAAGTGCAACAGCTGCCGGGAAACTGTTTGTCCAGAATTCATTGACGCCCTCCCGCGAATACAGGAAGGTATCACCTCATATCGGCGAGGCGAATTCAAATCGAAAACAGAACAGTTATGTCAAAGAACCAGAACTCTCAACGACTTACGTCGTTTTGTGAATTTTTAACCGGACAGTAGTGATTCGAACCTTCTTTAAACTCCCTCCCGTTGGAAGCTGACCGTTCAAACACTCCCCCTGCTCACCCTCACAAAGAGCAACCCGGGTGACTAGGTTTGCTTTTTAGCCTCCCGCAAAGTTGGCAGCAAAAATTCTTCCACCAGTATATTCAGGCAGATGGCAGCGGGGATGCCGAACAGCAGTCCCCAGAAGCCGGCCAGCGCTCCGCCGACCAGAACCACGGTCAAGATCATGATCGCGCTGAGGCGGGTCGTCCGGCCGTGAATCCACGGGGTCAGAATCCATCCCTCGATGAAGTTTCCGATCCCGAAGACGAGGCTCGGCCAGAGCAGGACAGCCATCCACTCGAACCCCGGAGCGCCTTCGCCTATCGTCATGTCGAAATACTTGACCAGCAAGGCAAACAGCCAGCCGGCGATTGACAGGTAAGGAATCATGCTGAGGAGCCCGGTGACCGCCCCCAGCAGAAACCAGTAAGGAATATTCGCCAGCCACCAGCCAATGATGAAGATCACCCCGACCAGAAGGGAAATCAGTAACCGCGCCCTGAAGAAGGTGCCGACCGCCTCATCCATCCGCCGCAGGATGTCCATGGCCCTCGGATGGCGGGCGGCGGTCAGGGAGGAAAGGCCTTCATCCTTTATGAACTGGAGCTTCAGGGCAAAGAAGACGAAATAGATAGGCGGCAGCAGCAGCCAGAGAAGGATTCCTGCGGTTGTGCCGGCGATGTTTTTGACGAGCCGGAGGACGGATATGCCATCCTCCGATGCCTGAAACTGGGTGAATCTGCCGGCCAGATCTTCGAGCTGGATGCCATACTTCAGGCTCAGCGCCTGGAAGTAGTCCGGGACCTCCTGTGCCAGAGTGACGGACTGCTTTATCAGCAGAGGAATAGCCCATAGCCCGATACCGGCGCCGGCTAGAAGAACCAGGGAGCAGATTAAAAGAACCGAAAACAGGCGGGAGATGCCCCATCGACTCTTGACTTTTGTAATGACGGGATCAAGCAGATACGCCAGGACCAGACCGGCGAAGATGGGCAAAAGGATGTGGCGCAAATGATAGAGCAGCCAAAGCAGCGCGACCGTCGCCATGATCCATAGAGAATCCCGCACGGCCGTGATCTGCCAAAGGTGCCGGCCTCCATTTTCTCTCTCTTTCGATTGCATTTTCGATCTCCCGCAGGCGATATTTTGACCCTTGATCCTATCTCACCTTTCGTATCTTCCGATTGCGCCTCTCTCTGTTTGCGACCATCCGGTTCTATGATAAACCAAATACTATCAACCACCTTGCAGGCAGGAAACTATGTCACGGAAGAGCAGCGGAACCCTTGGAGCTGCCATGCTGGTCGTGGGAGGGTTCATCGGGGCCGGAGCGGCGCTGCTGCTTGCCCCCCAGTCGGGACAGAGAACCCGCAGGCAGATAACCCGCCGTTCGCGGGACCAACCTGCAGGACGTTCTTAAAACCTTAAAAAGAGCCCTTCGTTCCCCTCATGCCGCCAGTCGCCAGTGGCTCTGCTCGTGGATCATCGCCAGGACCGCCGGCCGGACCTCGTTAATGGTGGCGATATCTTCCATGCGGTCCTGGTAATCTTCGATCTTTTCCCCCTGGGCCACCAGCGTCCGCAGCAGCAGCTCGTACGCGTTGCTCATCGGCGTCGGATTGATGTCTCTCTCCCACCGGGAGATCTGGGAAGGGGAGCAATGGAACTTGCGGGCGAAGTCGGCGCCGGACCAGCCGAGATGCTTGCGCAGGAAGCGGATTTCGGCCGGAATCAGGCGTTCGGGCTTGTGCACCAGGGCTAGCGCGATCGCCCGGTGGAGTTCCGAGACACGGGGGATCGAGGCGAAGCTGGCCCCGCAATGTGGGCAGCGGCGCACGGTGATGTCCCGCAGCGTGACGTTATTCAACCCCGATTCCAGGTAGAGGTGATTTTCCCGGCCGGCGACAAGCTCGGCCTGCTGGCATTGCGGGCAAGTCATGATGTTGTTCTCCAGGCGGTGACGATCAGCACCTCGTCGGCGGCGAGAAACTGAACGATCACTTCAATTTTCTGCGTGCGGACCCGGTAACGCCAGGCCCCATTCTCCCACTCGCCGGGGTCGACAACCCCGCCGCGAAGCACATTCTCGCAGTCGAGAATGGAGATATTGCGCTGGCGGAGGCGGTCCAGCGCATGGGGAATCGCGTAGGTGATGGTCCCGGACGCCAGAATTTCACGCAACAAGCGACGGGCCTCATCCGGCCGCAACGGCTCTTGCAATGGCATTATACCCCCTCCAATATTGACTTCAAGTCAATAATTTATTCCATGTCAACGGCTTTCTTTGCGTCCTTGGCGAGCTTTGCGCGAGACGCCTGTAAAGAACCTGCACGCAGCCAACCCAAAACAAATGAGCCGTCTCTCCTTTTTCCGGAAAAACGACTCTCGAAGTCACGCCATCGCTGCCCCCCTCAGAACTTCACATGAATGTTTTCTTTCCTACTTGTTCCGGCGCTGCCCGTCAACAGAAAAAACAGGTCATCCCTGCATAACAGCAGATCCCCCCTCATCATCCCATCCCCGCCCCGTTGAAAAAATCCCCTCTCTGTGCTAGCTTGCATCAGCCCACCACAATGCAGAAAAGGAAAACCTCCCCCCATGACCCAGATCCAGCGCGTCATCGAGATCACCTCCCCCGTCTTCCTGCCGGAAGAGGACATCCCCGCCGGCGGCCCCGGCGCCGCCTTCACCGTCGAACGGCCGCTCGCCCTCGAGATCGGCTGCGGCATCGGCGACTTCATCATCCAGTTGGCCCGGCAGCATCCGGAGCGCAACCACCTGGCCATCGACATCTACAACAAGGGGTGCCACAAGACCTGCAAGAAGGTGGAGGCCGCCGGCCTCAACAACGTGCGGGTCATGCGCATCGAGGCGCGCTACCTGCTGACGCGCCACCTGGGGCGCGAAAGCCTCGCCGCCATCTACATCAACTGTCCCGACCCCTGGCCGAAGAAGCGCCACCGCGGCCGCCGCCTGGTCAACGCCGATTTCCTGCGGATGGCCCACTACTACCTGCGTCCCGGCGGCGATTTTCATTTCAGCACCGATTTCGCCGATTACGCCGAAGACGTGGCAGGCATCTTCCCCGCCGCCCCCGGCTACCGCAACCGCCTCGCCGAGCCCTTCGCCCTCTCGCTCCCCGGCTATCCCCTCTCCAAGTACATGCGCCGGTTTCTCGACCAGGGGCAGCCGATTCACTTCATCCATCAGCAGCGGGAGGCAGACCTTGCCGTCGACGCTGTGCAGCCGCCGCCCGTCCTCCCCGGCTTCCGCGCCGCCTGGAGCATGGCCGGCAATGAGTAGCTACCTGACCGCCAGCTGTCCCGGCACCGGCGGCAGCCTCAAGGAGACGCCGGAGGACTTTCTGGTCGAGGAGCTGCCACTCTACACCCCGTGCGGCGAAGGGGAGCACCTCTACCTGACGGTGGAAAAACGCGGCCTGACGACCTTCGACCTGCTGCAGCAGCTCGCCCGGGCCCTCAAGGTCCCCGAACGGGAGATCGGCTACGCTGGCCTCAAGGATGCCCGGGCCACCACCCGCCAGACCGTCTCGGTCACCGGGGTGCGGCCGGAGCAGGCGATGGCCCTGGAGCTCGCGGGGGTAAGCATCCTCGCCGCCCGCTACCACCGCAACAAGCTGCGGCTGGGGCATCTGGCCGGCAACCGCTTCGAAATCCGCCTGCGGGGGGTCGGTGAGGGGGCTCTGGAGACGGCCCTCGACGTGCTGCATGTGCTGGAGCAGGTCGGTGTCCCCAACCTCTTCGGGCAGCAGCGCTACGGCTCGCTCGGCAACTCGCATCTGATCGGCGCCGCGCTGCTGCGCCGCAACTTCGCCGAGGCGGCCGCCCAAATCGTCGGCGATCCGGCGAAAATCGACAACGAGCGCTGGCGCCAAGGGGCGGAGGCCTTCGCCGCCGGCGATCTGGCGGGTGCCCTGGCCCTGCTTCCGCCGCGCATGCGGGACGAACGGCGGATGATCGAGGCCCTGCGCGCCGGCCGCTCGGCCGAGGAGGCGGTGCTCGCCCTGCCGCGCAAGCTGCTGCGGCTCTACCTGTCGGCCTTCCAGTCGGCCCTCTTCGACCGGCTGGTCGCCATGCGGCTGGGCACCCTGGAAACCCTCTGGGCGGGCGATCTCGCCTTCAAGCATGACAACGGCGCCTGCTTCATCGTTGAGGATCCGGCCATCGAGCAGCCCCGCGCCAACCGCTTCGAGATCAGCCCCTCGGCCCCCCTATACGGCTACAAGGTGACCCTGGCCCAGGGCCAGGCCGGCCTGCTGGAGAGAGCCCTGCTCGACAAGGAACGGCTGCAGCTGGAGTCATTCCGCCTGCCGGGCGGCCTCGGCATGGAAGGAGAGCGCCGCCCCCTGCGGGTTCCCCTGGCCGGCGCCGCGGCCCGGCAGGAGGGAGACGACCTGCTCGTCTCCTTCAGCCTGCCGAAGGGGTGTTACGCCACGAGCGTGCTGCGCGAGATCATGAAGAATGAAATTTAGGATTCTCTCCCGTTACGACGACAGGAGGTCGGCATGACAGATAAGCAGCAGCCCCCCCGCAAGCCGGACGACGAACTGCGTGTCAACTTCTTCCGCCCCCGGCCCGGCTTCATGCGCAAGGAGGTGCGGCTCATCTGGGCCATGCTCGCCGGCTGGGCCATCTGCACCTTTGGTTTCCAGTTCCTGCTGGTCCTGATGCAGCGCAACGAAGGGGGTGAGAGCACTCTCACCGACGTCACACTCCTCGGCTTTCCCTTTCACTACTGGTTCAGCGGCCAGTTCCTGATCCTCTGGTTCATTCTGCTTTGCCTTGTTTTCAACCTTGCCATCGATCGGCTCAACGAACAGTACCGGAAGCGCAAATAAGGAGTGCCCATGGTCACCGAAGGATTCAAGCTCTCCCCGGTCCTGCTTTTGCTCGCGGTGCTTGCCGGTTCCTTGCTGGTCGGTTTGGCCAGTCGCACCCACAGGGGGGAATACTACCTGGTCTCCGGCCGCTCCGTCGGCCCCCTGGGCATCGGCGCCGCCATCGCCTCCAACTGGATGAGCGCCGCCTCGTTTCTGGGCATTGCCGGCATCTTCTACCTGCAGGGCTATTTCGCCCTCGCCTACGTAATCGGCTGGACCGGCGGCTACGTGCTGCTGCTGATCCTGATGGCCGGACAGATCCGCCGCTTCGGCAAGTACACCGCCCCGGAGTTCGTCGAGGCGCGCTACGACTCGCCGGCCGCCCGTGTCCTGTCGGCGGTGATCACCATCCTCATTTCGCTGATCTATTGCGTGGCCCAGTACAAGGGGATCGGACTGGTCTTTGCCTGGATGTTCGGCTTCGACTACACCGGTTCCCTGCTGCTGGGTACGGTGGTGGCCATCTCCTACCTGGTCGTCTCGGGTACTCTGGGAGCCGCCCGCAATCAGCAGCTCCACTACGCGATACTCATCGTCTGCTTCATCGTCCCGCTGATGGCCGTCGCCGGCAAGCTCGGCTATTTCTGGGCCATCCCCCAACTCGGTTACGGCGTGGCGCTGCACGACCTGGCCGGCGATACCGGCGGCACCTACACCTTTCCCTGGACCTATGCCACCCCCTACCAGTGGACGGCTCTCTGTTTCACCCTGATGGTCGGCACTGCCGGCCTGCCCCACGTCCTTTCCCGCTTCTACACCGTCCCCAATGTCCGCGACGCCCGCTGGAGTGTGGTCTGGGGGATCTTCTTCATCGGCCTGCTCTACTGGAGCGCCCCCGCCTACGCCGTCTTTGCCCGGATCTGGGAGGGGGGCGGACCGGTCGCCGACCCGCAGGCGGCCCGGGCGGTGGCCGACCTCATCGTCATCAAGGCGGCCGAGTGGGCCGGGGTGCCGACCTGGCTCACCGGCATTGTCGCCGTCGGCGCCATCATTGCCGCCTTCTCCACCGTCACCGGTCTGCTCATCACCGGCGCCGGCGCCTTCTCCTACGACATCTACTACCGCCTGATCAACCCCCGGGCCAGCGAAAGGCAGCGCATGCGGATCGCCAAGGGGGCGACCCTCGTGCTGGCCGTGCTGGTCGTTTTCGTGGCGGTCGAGCCGCCGGGGATGATCGCCGAGATCACCGCCGTTGCTTTCGCCCTGGCCGGCAACACCCTCTTCCCGGTCTTTCTCCTCGGAATCTGGTGGGACCGGACCAACAAGTACGGCGCCATTGCCGGCATGCTGACGGGCCTCGGCGTCACCTGCGCCTCCCTGCTGCCCGGCGAAGCTTTCCCCCTGCTGCAGACGCTGCTGCCGCCGACCTCTTCGGCGCTGATCGGCGCCCCTCTTGTGACCCTGGTGATGATTGTCGTCTCGCTGGTTACCCCGCCACCGCCGGAGGCAATCCGCCGCTTTCTGGCCGAGAAGGTGCACAGCTCGTGAGCTGCCGTCGAAACCGGCCAACCGCAGCCGGCTCGGGAGAAAACGAAAAGCCGTTCGTGCGCTTACCTGCGACGAGCGGCCCCGCTGAAACATCGGAATTTTTTTGCACTTCCCTTCGGAGCGAACCGGACCGATGAAACTTGTCCTGTCAGCCGGCAGCCTCTATACCCTCCCCATGGCGAAGGCATTCGAAATCGCCAGGGATACCGGCTTCGAGGGCATGGAAATCATCATCAATCAGGATTTCCAGTACCGGGACAACGCGGCCCTGATCCGCGATTTGCACGCCATCCTCCCGGTCTGCTCGCTGCACGCACCTTTTTTCGAAATCGACGGCTGGGGGAACAAGATCGATCAACTCTTGCGCACTGCCGCCCTGGCCATCGACACGGGGATCCCCCTGATCAACTTCCACCCCCCGGCCTGGATGGGTCTGGAGCTTAAATTCTGGCGTTGGTTCCACGGCATCCGCAATTTCCAGACAGAAATCGGACAAGACCAGGTCCTTATCACCATTGAAAACATGCCCTGTTCCGGCTCCTTCAAGGTCAACCCCTACCTCCTCGGCCAGACAGGCAAAATGATCGGCTTCATGCAGGACCGCAACCTCTACCTGACCTTCGACACCGCCCACATGGGTTCGTCCAAAGCCAACTTCCTCCACGATTTCCATCTCTTCTACGATTCGGGAAGGATGCGCAACATCCATTTCTCCGACTATGGCTACGGCCGGGAGCACCTGTTGCCCGGGCACGGCGTTCTGCCCCTGACCCGTTTTCTCAATCATCTGCGGGAGACCGGCTACGACAGCACGTTGACGCTGGAACTCTCCCCCCACGAATTCCCCGAGCATGAGGACGGAATTCGCGAGGGAATGGCGGAGATCTTCGCCTATCTCTGCCGGGAGACGCGCTTCACCGCGCCGGCAGTGACCCGAACGACATCGGCGGGTGAAAATGCGGGAGTGCTTGAAAAGGGACTGGCTGAAGGAAAGACGTCCTAGCGGACGATATAGACCGAGTGGCTGGCATGCAGGGCAACCTTGGTCGAGACGCTTCCCGTCAGCGTCCGCTTGACCCGTCCGGAACCAGAGGAACCGATGACGATGACGTCGATTTCCTCTTCCTCGGCGTAGGCCATGATCTCTTCGGCGGCATCACCGTAGACCACCACGTTTTCCAGGGGGACATCGGCCTCGGCAGCGGCTTTTTCGATCACGTAGAAGATCCGCTTGCGCTTCTCTTCCCAGTCGGGCCGCTCGGTCGCCGGAGGGGAGGGGAAAAAATCGGTGAAAGAGGGGGCCCGCATGCTGGGCAGCACCAGGATAGCATAAACCTTGCTCCTGAAGCGGGTTCCAGAAACAGTGGCGAGACGCACCGCCTCCTCCGCCGCCTTGTCGGACTGGGGGGAACCATCGATAGCCACCAGGATTTTTTTGCTCAGATTCAGCATCACACTCTCCCGCGCAGGTAAAAGCCTGTCAAATCTAGCGGAAAGCGGGGAGCCTGTCAACGCCGCCGGTCGCCGACAGGCGATACGAAGTATTTATTAATGTTGACTTTTATAGAACATGATTTTATAGTTTTCCAAGTTTTGCGACACCCAGCCCCCCGACCGGCAAGGCAAGGTAATCAGATTTCGCAGAAATTTCCATTCTGCTTGACATGCGGTGCAGAATTCATAAGATGGAGATGTTGCACACGTTGATTTCAATCACCAGAGGGAAGAACTGATCATGGCCAAGAAAGACAAATCCGAATATATCATTCAGGCTGTTTCCCACGCTCTCGACCTCCTCGAACAGTTTCACGGCGAAGTGGACGAACTGGGAGTCACCGAACTCAGCAAGCGCCTCAAACTGCACAAGAATAACGTCTTCCGGCTGCTGGCAACCCTCGAGTCGCGCGGCTACATCGAACAGAACAGGGCCACCGAGAATTACCGGCTCGGCCTCAAGGCCCTCGAACTGGGGCAGACCTTCATCAAACAGATGGGGCTGCTGCGCCAGGCAAAGCCGATTCTGGAAAAACTGGTGCAGGAGTGCAATGAAACCTCCTACGTCGCCATCTTCAAGGAAGGCTTCATCGTCTACCTGGACGTGGTCGAAACCGACCTGACGGTGCGTGTCGTCTCCCGTGTCGGCTCCCGGCTGCCCGCCCACTGTACCGCTTCCGGCAAGGTTCACCTGGCGCACATGTCCGAGGAGGAAATCGACAGCATTCTTCCCACCCGCGAGATGAAGGCTTATACGCCCACCACCTACACCGACCGGGAAGTGCTGAAAAAAGACCTGAAGCAGATCGCCGAGCAGGGGTACGCCATCGACAACGAGGAGATGGATCCCGGCGTCCGTTGCGTGGCCGCGCCGATTCGCGACTATACCCGCCGCATCGTCGGCGCCCTGAGCGTTTCCGGCCCTTCCATGCGCTTCACGGACGACCGCATGGAGAAAGAGATCATCCCGTTGGTCAAACAGGCGGCCGATGAGCTTTCGACCCGCCTCGGCTTTCACAGGTAAGACGAGGTCTGCCGGCCCTCAGAGTACCGAACCAAATCCCCCTGCCGCCAGGGGGATTTTTTTATCCCGGGAACGAATATTTCATGACGATTGAGGAAGAGGTGGATCGGGGCCGCCGGGACGGGGTCGGCAGGGAAGAGAACCTTCCTTTTTTGCTTTCTCCTGCCAAACCGGCGAAGGCCGGCGTACTTCTGGTGCACGGATTTACGGCCTCCCCCTGGGAGATGCGGCTCTTCGGAGAAGCTCTGGCAACGGAAGGATACCTCGCCCTCGGGGTCCGCCTGCCGGGACACGGCACCACCGCCGAGGACCTGGTCCACCGGAGCTATGAAGAATGGCTGGCCGCCGTGGATCGGGGGTACCGGCTGCTTGCCGAACAGGGGCTGCGCTGCTACGGCATCGGCATGAGTACCGGCGCCCTGCTGCTTCTCGCCCTGGCGGCGAGCCGGCCGCTGCAGGGGCTGGTCCTGCTCTCTCCCTTTCTGAAAATGCGCCATCCCCTGGCGCAGGCCACCGGCCTGCTGCGTTTCTTGAAACGCTTTCAGCGCCACAAACTGGCGGAGAATCTGGCCGCCCACTACTACGACCGCCGGCCGGTAAACGGCGTCTACCAGCTCTGCCGGCTGACCCGCCGGATTCGAAAGATTCTCGGCTCGGTGACAACCCCTGCCCTGGTGGTCAGCAGCGCGGGTGACCGGACAGTCGAACCGGAGAGTGCCCGCGAGCTCTTCCGGCAGCTCGCCAGCCCGCACAAGGAGTATCATTGCTTCGGTCCGGAAGTCCCCCACATCCTTACCACCCCGGAAAACCCCCGCTGGCGGGAGACCTTCGGACTTACTCTCGACTTTCTGCAGACCCTGGAACACCAGGAGAGGGCAAAGTGCCGAGTTGCCGGAAAATCTTTTTGACCTGCTCCGCGGTCGCCTCCGGCGAACCGGAATTGTCGATCACGTAATCGGCCCTTGCCACCTTCTCTGCCTGTGGCATCTGGGCGGCAATCCGGGCCCGCGCCTGCTCTTCGGTGAGGCCGTCGCGCCGCAGTAGCCGCTCGATTTGCAGAGGCTCGTCAATGCGGACCACCAGCACCGCATCGACCCGCTTTTCGGCACCGGCTTCGAACAGCAGCGGCGCCTCGTAGACGACCAGCCGCCCGGCCTGCTGCGACAGCTCCTGCAGGCGCTTTTCGGCGAGGGCGGCGATGGCCGGATGGGTGATCCGGTTCAGCGCTTCGCGAGCTCCGGCATTGGTGAAGACCCGTTCGGCCAGCGCCTTGCGGTCGAGCGCGCCATCGGCCTGAAGAATTTCCCGGCCGAACTGGCCGACCAGCCGGTTCAGCGTCTCCGAGCCGGGAAGAACCGCTTCGCGGGCGAGTTCGTCGGCGCTGACCACCAGCGCCCCGAGGGATCGGAATATCTCGGTCACCAGGCTCTTGCCGGAGGCGATGCCGCCGGTGACGCCGAGAATCAGGCTACGCCGGCCTGACAGGTTTTGCGGTCTCATCACACCTCATCCCGGCTGAACGTTACCGGCCAAGGCTATCCTAATCTATAATTAAAAACAAGGCGTTCTCATGGACCAGAGCCCCTTTCCCGATGGAGCCGACATGAACGAGACCCTTCCCCGCATGGTTCTCGGCCAGGCCGAACGGCTGACCGGCCGCATCGCCTTGCGACGAAAAGTTGAAGGCACCTGGCGCGACATCGCGTGGCAGGATGTCGGCACCAATATCCGCGCCTTCGGCGAGGGGCTGCTTGGCCTCGGTATCCGGGCCGGCGACCGGGTCGCCGTCATGGCCCCCAACAGCCCGGAATGGGTCTATGCCGACCTCGGCAGCATGACCTGCGGCGCCCTCTCCGTCCCCGTCTATCATACCGAGGGGATCGGCACCCTACTGCACATTCTGCAGGACTCCCAAAGCCGCTTCCTCTTCATCCAGTCACCCCTCATCGCCGGGGAACTGCTCGAGCACCTGGGCAAGCTGCCGCACCTGGAGCGGATCATCCAGCTCGAAGGGTCCGCTGCTGGCGAACGCTGTCTGAAACTGGAAACCTTTCTGCAGCAGAGGGAGGCAGCGGCCACCGCGGAACTGGCGCACCGACTCGCGACGGCGAAACCAGGGGATGTCGCCACCCTGGTCTACACCTCGGGGACGACCGGTCCGCCGAAGGGGGTCATGCTGACCCACGCCAACTTTCTCTCCAATGTGGAAGCCTGCAGCAGTCTTTTCCCCATCGGAGCGGCGGACCAATGCCTCTCCTTCCTGCCGCTGTCGCACGTATTCGAACGCATGGCGGGCTATTATTTCATGCTGCGCCAGGGAGCGGTCATCGCCTACGCGGAAAACTTCGATTCAGTGCCTGCGAACCTGGCGGAGGTTCGCCCCACGGTGGCCATCAGCGTTCCCAGGCTTTACGAGAAGATGTATGCACGGGTCCTGGAACGGGTTCTCGCCGGACCGTGGCTGAAAAAGCAGCTCTTCTTCGGCGCCCTGAAGGCCGGACGGGCCCTGGCCGAAAGCGAGGTGCGCGGCGAACCGGCCGGCGTATTGCTGCAAAAAACGGCCACCCTCGCCCGCAAAGTGGTTTTTGCGCCCCTGCGCGAGCATCTGGGCGGGAGACTGCGCTTCTTCGTTTCGGGCGGCGCCCCCCTGGGCCGGGATATCGCCGAATTTTTCTTCGCCGTCGGCCTCCCCATCTACGAGGGTTACGGCCTGACCGAAACCTCGCCGGTCATCGCCGCCAACACACCGCAGCACGTCCGTCCTGGCACGGTGGGGCGCCCTATCCCCGGCACCGAAGTCCGCATCGCCGACGACGGCGAAATCCTCGCCCGGGGCCCCGGCGTCTTTCAGGGTTACTGGAACCAGCCGGAGCAGACCGCCGAGGTCTTCGACGATGGCTGGTTCAGGACCGGCGACATCGGCCAGCTCGATGCGGACGGTTTTCTCGCCATCACCGACCGGAAAAAGGACCTGATTGTGACCGCCGGCGGCGAAAACGTTGCCCCCCAGGTACTGGAAAACGTGTTCAAAACCGACAAGTTCATCACCAATGTCCTGGTTTACGGCGACCGCAAACCCTTCCTCACGGCCCTGATTGTCCCCAACTTCGACAATATCGAAAAGTTCGCCCGGGAACACCAGCTCGACTTTCTCAACCACTGCGATCTGGTGAACCATCCACAGGTTCTCAGGCTGATCCGCGACAGGATCGACCTGCACCAGACCAGCATGCCGCCAATCCAGCGGATCAAACGCTTCACCCTGATCTCCCGGGACTTTTCCGGCAGCGAAGGAGAAGTCACGCCGACGCTCAAGGTCAAAAGGAAAGTGGTAGCCCGACACTTCCACCGCGTCCTGGAGGAGATGTATCTGCCGCATGACCACGGCGTCCACGACAGCGGCTTCTGCATCGTCGAGCAAGGTGGTGAAACAGCCGGCCCGTGATGGGTTGCCGGCTGCCCCGCACCCGCTTTGCCGGATCCCTGCGGTTGAAACCCGTTTACTTTCGGCGGCGGAGAAGCTATCTTAATGCCCGGTATCCGGCGGCCGGAGGGAGGACACGGGTTTCGTGCAGAAAGAGCAAGAAAAGCGTAAATGCCTGGAAAACGCACTGAAGGGCTTGATCAAGCTGATCAAAGCGGTCGGGTTTTATCCGCCTGCGCACCCTGCGCTCAAGGCGGCCGCCAACGAGGCACACGCAGGCTTCTACCCACTTATGGAGAACGCTCCCCCTCTTGTCATCCTGGTTCGACGGGAGGGTTTTTTTCTCGAAGAGGACCCTGTCGGTCCCGACAATCCCATCCTGAAGAAACTCTCGTCGTTTCTCTTTTCCCGCCGCATCCAGCGCCTTACCATCCTGCAGGATCTCTCCAGTCGAGACCTCAAGGCCTTTGCCAGCTGTTTGACCCTTGAGCCGGCGAAAATATTGAAAGCAGGAGGCATTCAGGAAGCTCTCCAGAAAGCTCTGGTCTCCACTCTGTGGGTCAACGAGGTGGATCTGGCGAAAATTCAGGCCCGCAAGGAAGAACTGGAAACCGAAAAAGATCGGCTCATCAGCCAGGAGCTCGACGATGCGGTTGAAGCCCTTTCCGCCGACCAGACTGAAGTGAAACAGGAAGGGGAGAGTGAGCCGGCTGAAGTCAGGGACCTGAAGAACGTGATCGACGAGCTGCAGCGTGAACGGTCGGATCAGCGATTCCAGCAGTTGCTGCAGGAGCTTGTCCCCCTGGTCCCGCCGAACCTGAAAGAATCAAGCCGGCTTCTCGTCCTTCAGGGACTCACTCTGCTCTGCAAAAATGCCAGCGAACAGCAGAAGTCCGAGGCACGGCGAGAACATTCCAGGCACGCTCTGAAACAGATCCAGACCGATGCGTTTTTCGATTTCATGCTTTCCTTCCTCTGCGCCCGGGATCTTGAGAAAGAGACGAGGGAGCAGGTATTCCGCGTTCTTTTTTTCTTTGGGGGGGGGATGGCCCGCCGGATCATGGAGCGACTCGCCGTCGAGAGCGACGCGCAGGCGCGCAAGCTCCTTTCCGATGCACTGATTCATCGAGGGCCTGCCGCCATCCCCGTGCTTATCGAATACCTTGGCGATGACCGCTGGTATGTAGTGCGCAATGCCGTGGCGATCCTCGGGGAACTCCGTGCACAAACAGTCGTTGCGCACTTCCACCCCCTCTTCGGGCACCTTGACGTTCGCGTCCGCCGGGAGGCCATCCGGGCACTGACCCGGATTGGCGGCAACGACGCCGTCGAGATTCTTCTGCAGATCGTGCAGAAGGGAGACCCGGACCTGCGCCCTCACGCCCTGCTTTCCCTGGGCGCCATGAAAAACCCGGCAGCAATTCCTACGCTGCTGCGGATCGTAGAACAACCGGACCCCTGGGTCAAAATGGCGGAGATAAAAAAGGAGGCGATCCGAGCTTTGGGTGAGATCGGCTCGGCTGAAGCCATTCCCGCCCTGCTGGCAATCCTGAAGCATCGCAAATTCTGGCGACGTGCCCTGTTCGATGAACTGCGGGCCGTCGCCGCCCTTTCTCTCGGCGACATCGGCCATGCCAGTGCCGCAGAGCCCCTCACGGCGGCGGCGGAGGATCGTTCATCGGTTGTGGCACGAGCTGCCGTCCAGGCGCTTAAACAGCTCAGAAAGGTCTAGGCATCATGGATCCGGAAACTCTCAGACAGGTGGTTCTCGCTTTTTCCGCCGCCCACAAGGGGCTGCGCCTTTATCCCCTGCAGCACCCGGCCATCGAAAAACAGGTGCAGGCCCTATTCTCGGCCCTTACAACACTTTTCCGGCATGGGAAACTCGTTAGAGTCGGACTGCTTGAAGGCGCCCTGTTCGTGGAAGATTATCTGTTTGCCGAGGAAAGTCCGGCGGCCGATGAAATTGTCGGGATTCTAAATAATTGTGAAATCCAGGGGCTGGAATTTCACCTCGGGACAACGCTGGACGAACTCCGTGCCCTGCTTAAATTGATCTACCAGGGAACACCAAAGGGGGAGGCTTTCGAGACGAGCATTCGCAAAGCCGGCTGTCACCACATCTGCATCTTCACGGTACGCAAAACTGAGGAGAACCTCGATGAGGCCCCCCGTCAGGTCTACGGACGAGCGCTCAGGGTGGTGGACAGGATTTTCCAGGACGTGCGGATGGGCAAGATCCCGTCCTCCGCCGAAGCCATGGAAGTGGTCCGCAGCATGGTCCAGCTCACCCTTGCCGAGCCACACGCCCTGTTTGCCCTGTCGATGCTCAAGGACTACGACAACTATACCTTCACCCACTCGGTCAACGTCTCGGTCATCGCCCTGGCCGTCGGTCGTGCCTGCGGTCTCTCCGAGGAGCAGTTGCGCACTCTCGGCCTGGGAGGGCTGCTGCATGATCTCGGCAAGCTCAAGATCGATCTGGGAATTATCAACAAGCCGGGCCGGCTTACCGATGAAGAATTCGAGCAGATCAAGACGCACCCGCGCACCGGCGCCGACCTGGTCAAGGAGATGGAAGGGGTCACCCCGGAGGTGATCGACATCGTCCTCGGCCACCATCTGCGCTATGACCGGGAAGGTTACCCGGCCGATGCAAAGGGGCACGAGGTCTCCCCGCTGATCGACATGGCCGCCATCGCCGACACCTACGACGCCATCACCACCCTGCGCTCCTACCAGCGCCCCTCAACTCCCCGCAAGGCCGTTACCCGACTGCGAGAGGTCGTCGCAGCAGGCGGGCTGCACCCGCAGTTCGTCGAACAGTTCATCGCCTCCCTCGGCACCTATCCGGTGGGGAGCCTGGTGCGTCTCGACAGCAGCGAAATAGGCCTCGTCGTCTGGGTCGACACCAAGGACCCCGATTCAGTCCGGATCAAAATTCTCATCGACCCGAACGGCACGCTGCTGGCGGAGTCCCGCCGGATCGACCTGCAGGGCACCGACTCACGCCGCATCATCGCCGAGGTCGATCCCTTCACCAAAGGGATCGAGGTCACCGACTACCTCGACTGAAAAAAAGGCCGGGTCTTTCGACCCGGCCTTTTTTTCATCAGTTACGCGTTTCCGGTGACTCAGAGCTGCAGTTGGCCCAGCGCCTCGGCGGCGGCCCGCCGGACTGCCGGACGGGGGTCGCTGAGCAAAGGGAGGAGGTGCGGTTCGGCGGTGGCGGCACCGAGGGTCCCCAAAGTGCGCAAGGCGCTGACAACCAGTTCGGCATCCGCCTCAGCCAGAACGGCGATCAGGTAGGGAACAAGTCGTGAGTCGGCGAAATTCGCCAGCGCCTCGGCAGCATGCACCCGTACGGCGGGCGCGGGGTCCTTGAGATGCTTGACCAACGTGCCAAGGGTTTTGGGCTCCTTCTTCGCCCCCAGAACCTGAATGGCCGCCGCCCGCAGATCGGGATCCGCACTTTTGAGTGCAGCCAGCAACGGGGGGAAAACCTGCGGTGAGTTGATCCGCTCCAGAGCATAGAGCGCCTTTACCCTGGCGCCTCTGCTGCCGGCTTTCAGGGTGGTCAGAACCTTATC
>DASPGW010000265.1 GCA_035620395.1 Desulfuromonadales bacterium
TTTCGCAACGCTTTTCCGGCCCGCTGCCGGCTGAGCCCTTCGACATCTACCGGGCGCTGCGCACCATCAATCCCTCCCCCTACATGTTCTTCCTGCGTTTCGGTGAAACGTTGGTGATTGGTGCTTCTCCAGAGGTACTGGTGCGCAAGGAGGGCGAGCTCGTCGAGGTCCGTCCCATCGCCGGCACCCGGCCGCGCGGCGCCGACACCGATGAGGATCTCCGCCTGGAGCACGACCTGCTCGCCGACCCCAAGGAGTGTGCGGAACACATCATGCTGGTCGACCTCGGGCGCAACGACTTGGGGCGCGTCTGCCGCACGGGTACGGTGGAGGTGAGCGAACTGATGGTCGTCGAGCGCTACTCGCACGTAATGCACATCGTCTCCAACGTGCGCGGGCTGCTCGAAGGCGGCCGCGATGCCTTCGACGTCTTCCGCGCCACCTTCCCGGCCGGCACTCTCTCGGGGGCGCCGAAAATCCGGGCGATGCAGATCATCGACGAACTCGAACCGGTCCGCCGCGAAATCTACGGCGGGGCGGTCGGCTACTTTTCCTTCTCGGGGAACATGGACATGGCGATCGCCATCCGTACCCTGGTCGTACAGGGAGAACGCATCTACCTGCAGGCCGGTGCCGGCATCGTCGCCGACAGCGATCCGCAGGCGGAGCACCAGGAGACCCTGAACAAGGCGATGGGAGTGCGCAAAGCGCTGGACATGGCCGCGGCGGGGCTGGATTGAATACCGTGATCCGTGTAAGCCGTGATCGGGAGTTCGTGCACCGTTCACCGTTTACGGCCCATTGAGGTTCCCATGCTATTGATGATCGACAACTACGACTCCTTCACCTACAACATCGTCCAGTACCTGCAGGAACTGGGCGAGGAGGTGCGGGTCTTCCGTAACGACGCCATCGACGTCGCCGGCATCGAGCGCCTGCAGCCGCGGCGCCTCGTCATTTCCCCCGGACCCTGCTCGCCGACCGAGGCGGGGATCTCCGTCGAGGCGATCCAGCGGCTTGCCGGCAAGCTGCCCATCCTCGGGGTGTGCCTGGGGCACCAGTCGATCGGCCATGCCTTCGGCGGCCGTGTGGTACGCGCTTCGCGCCTGATGCATGGCAAGACCAGCCCCGTGCATCACGATGGCCGGGGGCTCTTTGCCGGACTCGCCAACCCCTTCGACGCTACCCGCTACCACTCGCTGCTGGTCGAGCTGGAAAGCCTGCCGGCCTGCCTGCGGATGACCGCCTGGACCGTCGAGCAGGAGATCATGGGGATGGAGCACGTCGATCTTCCCCTCTGGGGGGTGCAGTTCCACCCCGAGTCGATCCTCACCGTCGAGGGGAAGAAGCTGCTGAAGAATTTTCTGGAGATGAGTTGAGACCCGAGGCACGAGGCAAGGGCCTGAAGGCTGGAGGCGATTGCCCTTTTGCCCTTGGCCTCGGGCCCAGGGCCTGCAACCGGAGTTTTCCATGATAAAACGTGCGATCGCGAAAGTGGTGGAACGGCAGGACCTTGCCGAGTCCGAGATGATCGAGGTCATGGATCAGATCATGGGGGGCGAGGCGACCGCCGCCCAGATCGGCGCCTTCATAACCGCCCTGCGCATGAAGGGGGAGACGGTGGCCGAGATCACCGGCGCCGCCAAGGTGATGCGCGCCCGCGCCACGCCGATCCGCGTCGGCCGGGTGCTCGACATCGACCGCGAGGATATCAATATCGACCGCGAGACGATCCTCGATACCTGCGGCACCGGCGGCAGCGGCACCAAGAGTTTCAACATCTCCACCACCGTCGCCTTCGTCGTCGCCGCCTGCGGCGTCAAGGTGGCCAAGCACGGCAACCGCAGCGTCTCCTCGGCCTGCGGCAGCGCCGATGTGCTCGAACGCCTCGGCGTCAACCTGTCGGTCACGCCGGAGACCGTCGAGCGCTGCATTGCCGATCTCGGCGTCGGTTTTCTCTTTGCGCCGGCGCTGCACGGGGCGATGAAGCATGCCATCGGTCCGCGCCGCGAGATCGGCATCCGCACCATCTTCAACATCCTCGGGCCACTGACCAACCCGGCCGGCGCCGACCGCCAGGTGCTCGGCGTCTACCGCGAGGAATTGGTGGAAACCCTGGCCCGGGTGCTGGTGCAGCTCGGCTGCCGGCGCGGCTTCGTCGTGCATGGCCGCGACGGCATGGACGAGGTGACCCTGACCGGTCCTACCCGCGTCGGCGAGATCCGGAACGGGGAGGTGATCCTCTCGACGGTGGAGCCGGAGGACTTCGGCCTGACCCGTTGCGCCCTCGCCGATCTGCAGGGGGGGGATGCCGGGCAGAATGCCGCCATCGTTCGCGCCGTGCTCGCCGGGGAGCACGGGCCGAAGCGCGACGTCGTGTTGCTCAATGCCGCCTTCGCCCTGGTCGCGGCCGGTGCGGCGGCGGATATCCCGGCCGGCCTCGCCGATGCAGCCGAGGCAATCGACAGTGGTCAGGCACGGGCGAAGCTGGAAGGGCTGGCGCGGCTGACTAACCAATAAAGTATCAGGTTTCAGGAATCCTGACACCTGAGACCTTGGACTCTGGACCCGAGACCTTTCGCATGATCCTCGACGAAATCGTTGCCCATAAACGCCACGAAGTGGCCGCCGCCAAGGCGCGCATCTCCGCAGCCGACCTGCGCGCGCGCATCGCCGACCTGGAAGAACCGACCCGCGGCTTCGCCCGGGCGCTGAAGGACAGCCGCGCTTCGGGTTGGACGACCATCATCGCCGAGGTGAAGAAGGGTTCTCCCTCGAAGGGGGTCATCCGCCCCGACTTCGACCCGGTGGCCATCGCCGAGACCTATGCGGCGGGGGGTGCCGCCTGCCTCTCGGTGCTCACCGACGAGCGTTTTTTTCTCGGTCATCTGCGCTACCTGGGGCTGATCCGCGAACTGGTGCGACTGCCGCTGCTGCGCAAGGACTTCGTCTGCGACCCCTACCAGATCGTCGAGGCACGCTGTGCCGGCGCCGACGCCATCCTGCTGATTGCCGCCATGCTCGAGCTGCCGCAGTTGCGTGACTTTGCCGCCTGTGCCAGGGAACTGGGGCTCGACGTGCTGCTCGAGGTGCACGACGAGGCGGAGTTGGAGAGTGCGCTGCAGACCGACTGCGAGCTGATCGGCATCAACAACCGCGATCTGCGCACCTTCGTCACCGACCTGGCGACGACCGAGAGGCTGCTGCCGCGGATTCCGTCGGGGCATTTCGTCATCGCCGAGAGCGGGATTCACACTCGCGCCGACATCCAACGGCTGCAGGCGGCCGGGGCGGGGGCCTTTCTCATCGGCGAGAGTCTGATGCGCGAGGCCGACATTGAGGCGAAGCTGCGCGAATTGATCGGAAATCTGTAAATCGGCCGAAGGCTAAGGGCAAAGGGCTAAAGGTTTTGAACCATGCGCCTCGAGCCTTTTGCCCTGTGCCGGATATGTCCCTTTGCCCATTGCCCGATAGGAGTTGACATGCAGACCAAGATCTTGCTGAGCGAAGACCGCATCCCGAAGCAGTGGTACAACATCATTCCGGACATGCCAGGCCCACTGGCGCCGGTGATCCATCCGGGGACGATGCAGCCGGTCACTCCGGATGACCTGCTCCCCCTCTTTCCGATGGGGCTGATCGAGCAGGAGGTTTCGCAGCAGCGCTGGATCGATATCCCCGAAGCGGTGCGTGAGATCTACCGGCTCTGGCGGCCGTCCCCGCTCTTTCGCGCCCACCGGCTGGAAAAGGCGCTCGGCACTCCGGCGAAGATCTACTACAAGTACGAAGGGGGCTCGCCGGCCGGTTCGCACAAGCCGAACAGCGCCGTTCCCCAGGCCTACTACAACAAGATCGCCGGCACCAAACGCATCGCCACCGAAACCGGCGCCGGTCAGTGGGGCTCGTCTATTTCCCTGGCCTGCCAGATGTTCGGCCTCGAGTGCACCGTCTACATGGTCAAGGTTTCTTACAACCAGAAGCCGTACCGCAAGAGCATGATGCAGCTCTGGGGGGCGGAGGTGATCCCGTCACCGTCGAACCGCACCCACGCCGGTCGCGCCATCCTGGAGAAAGATCCGGACAGCAACGGTTCGCTGGGGATCGCCATCAGCGAGGCGGTGGAGGATGCCGCCACCCGCGACGATACCCGCTACGCCCTGGGCAGCGTCCTCAACCACGTCTGCCTGCATCAGACGGTTATCGGCATCGAGGCCAGGGAACAGCTCGCCATTGCCGGGGACTATCCGGACGTTGTCATCGGCTGCCACGGCGGCGGCTCCAATTTCGCCGGCATCGGCTTCCCCTTCGTCGCCGACAAGGCCAACGGCAAGAACGTGCGCGTCCTGGCGATCGAGCCGGCGAGTTGCCCGACCCTGACCCGCGGCGTCTACGCCTTCGACTACGGCGACACCGCCAAGATGGCACCCGTCGCCAAGATGTACACCCTCGGCCACGACTTCATGCCCCCCGGTATCCATGCCGGCGGTCTGCGTTACCACGGCGCTTCGCCGCTGGTGTCGCAATTGGTCCATGCCGGCATCGTCGAGGCCAGGGCGGTCCACCAACTCGCCTGCTTCGAGGCCGCGGTCCTCTTTTCGCGCAGCGAGGGGATCATCCCGGCGCCGGAGTCGTCTCACGCCATCCGCGGCGCCATCGACGAGGCGCTGTTGGCCAAGGAGGAAGGGAAGGAGAAGACGATCCTCTTCAACCTCTCCGGCCACGGCCACGTCGACATGACAGCCTACGACGACTTCTTCGCCGGCAAGCTCACTGACTACGAGTACCCGGCCGAGGCGATCAAAGAGTCGCTGGCGCATCTGCCGAAGGTCGGGTAGGGACGGGTTTTGTGTAGGGGCGAGGCGGTGCCTCGCCCTGGGCGACCCAGCGGGTCGCCCCTACGGAAAATTTATGGTCAAGGTCAAGATCTGCGGCATTACCAAGGTCGACGACGCCCTGCACGCCTGCGCGTGCGGGGCGAACGCGCTGGGGTTCGTCTTCTACGACAGGAGCCCGCGTTGCCTTACTCCCGAGGCGGCACGACAGATCATCGCCGAGTTGCCCCCCTTCGTCACTGCCGTCGGCCTGTTTGTCAACGAGAAGCCGGAGCTCATCCGGCAGATCGCTGATTTCTGCAGCCTGGATGTCCTCCAGTTGCACGGCGACGAGGGACCGGCAGCCTGCGATTTTGCGCCGCGGCGCGTGGTCAAGGCGCTGCGGGTGAAGGAGGCGGCGAGCCTGGATGGCCATGCGGCCTATGCCGTGTCGGCCCTGCTTCTCGACGCCTGGGTGGCCGGGGCCTACGGCGGCACCGGCGAGCGCTTCAACTGGGAACTGGCGGCGGCCGTCGCCCGGCAGCGGCCGGTGATCCTTGCCGGCGGTCTCCGTGCGGAGAACGTCGCCGCGGCGGTGCGCACCGTGCGCCCCTACGGCGTCGACGTCTCCAGCGGGGTCGAGGTTTCGCCGGGCAAGAAAGACCCGGAGAAAGTCGCGGCGTTCATTCGAAATGCAAAAGGATTGATATGATGTCGGGGCGGACGGCGTCCGCCCAAGGCGCATGCCTTGCGCCCCCACCAGAGGAAGCAATAATGTACAACTATCCCGACGCAAGAGGCCATTTCGGCCAGTTCGGTGGCCGCTACGTAGCCGAGACGCTGATGCCGGCGCTGCTTGAGCTGGAAGCGGCCTACCGGGCGGCGCAGGCCGACCCCGCCTTTCAGGCCGAGGTCAACTACTATCTCAAGGACTACGTCGGCCGGCCGAGCCCTCTCTACTTCGCCCGGCGCCTGACCGAATACCTCGGCGGGGCGAAGATCTACCTCAAGCGCGAGGACCTGAACCATACCGGCGCGCACAAGGTCAACAACACCGTCGGCCAGGTGCTGCTGGCGCGGCGCATGGGGAAGAAGAAGGTCATCGCCGAAACCGGCGCCGGCCAGCACGGAGTGGCGACCGCCACCGTGGCGGCGCTTTTTGGCCTGGAGTGCGAGGTCTTCATGGGGACCGAGGACATCCGCCGGCAGTCGCTCAACGTCTTCCGCATGAAGCTGCTCGGGGCGAAGGTGCACGGCGTCACCAGCGGCACCGCCACCCTCAAGGACGCCATGAACGAGGCGCTGCGCCACTGGGTCACCCATGTGCGCGACACCTTTTACGTCATCGGCACGGTGGCCGGCCCGCACCCCTACCCGGAGCTGGTGCGCGACTTCCAGGCGGTGATCGGCCGCGAAACCCGCGAGCAGATCCTGGCCGCCGAGGGACGCCTGCCCGACGCGGCGGTCGCCTGCATCGGCGGCGGCTCCAACGCCATGGGGATGTTCTACCCCTTCATCGAGGACGCGGGGGTGCGGCTGATCGGGGTCGAAGCGGCCGGCCTCGGGGTCGAGACCGGCAAGCACGCCGCCTCGATCGGCGCCGGGCAGGTCGGAGTGCTGCACGGTAACAAGACCTTCCTGCTGCAGGATGCGCAGGGGCAGATCGAGCACGCCCACTCGATCTCCGCCGGCCTCGACTATCCCGGCGTCGGCCCGGAACACGCTCACCTGCATGCGATCGGCCGGGCCGAGTACGTGTCGATCACCGATACCGAGGCGCTGGCGGGCTTCCAGGCCCTGACCCGAATGGAAGGGATCATCCCGGCCCTGGAGAGCGCCCATGCCGTCGCCCATGTCATGAAACTCGCCCCGACCCTGCCGAAGGAGGCGCTCCTCACCGTCTGCCTCTCCGGCCGGGGCGACAAGGACATCCATACCGTCGCCGAGGCGATGGGGGTGGAACTTTAACGTCAGGCGCGAGGCACCAGGTACGGGGCAATAGGTAGAATCAGAACCTGTTAGCCTCGTGCCTTTGGCCTTTTGCCTGTTTCCCAAAGGAAAACCATGAAATTCACCGAGCTCGACCTGCCTGAGGAGGTTCTGAAGGGGATTGCCCAGGTGGGATTCACCGATCTGACCCCGGTGCAGGAAGAGTCAATCCCGTACGCCCTTGCCGGCAAGGACGTCGCCGCCCAGGCGCAGACCGGTACCGGCAAGACCGCCGCCTTCCTGATTGCCCTCTTTACCCGCCTGCTGCGCAGCGGCAAGCCGACCGGCCGCAACCCGCGCGCCCTGGTCATGGCCCCAACCCGCGAACTGGTGGTGCAGATCTGCGAGGACGCCAAGGGCCTGGGGGCCTTCTGCCCGCTCAGGGTGCAGCCGATCTTCGGTGGTCTCGACTACGAGAAACAGCGCCAGGCCTTGCGCGACGGCGTTGACATCATCGTCGCCACCCCGGGGCGGCTCATCGATTACGCCAAGCAGCGGGTCTTCTCTTTCGAGCAGATCGAGGCGGTGGTGATCGACGAGGCCGACCGCATGTTCGACATGGGGTTCATCAAGGACCTGCGCTACATCCTGCGCAAACTGCCCACCTTCGAGCATCGGCAGACCATGCTCTTCTCGGCCACCCTGTCGCCGCGGGTGATGGAGCTCGCCTACGAGTTTATGGACCTAGCCGAGCGGGTGCGGATCGAGCCGGAACAGGTGACCGCCGAGAAGGTGGAGCAGATTCTCTACCACGCCGGCCGCCGGGAGAAGTTCCCCCTGCTGCTCGGGCTGCTGAAAAAGGAGGAGGCCGCCGACCGGGTGTTGATTTTCGTCAACACCAAGAAGGAGGCCGAGTACCTCACCGAACGTCTGCAGGACAACGACCTCAAGGCTGCCGTCATTTCCGGCGACATCCCGCAGAACAAGCGGATGCGCCTGCTCAAGGAGTTCAAGGAGGGGCGGCTGACTTTTCTCGTCGCCACCGACGTTGCCTCCCGCGGGCTCCATATCGACGGGGTCTCGCACGTGATCAACTACGACCTGCCGCAGGATGCCGCCGACTACGTCCACCGCATCGGCCGCACTGCCCGGGCCGGGGCCTTCGGCAAGGCGATCAGCTTCGCCGACGAGGACCTGGTCTTCCACCTCCCCGAGATCGAGGAGTACATCGGCCGTAAAATCCCCAGCGCCTTCCCCGAGGAGGACGATTTCTGCCGCGACTACAAGCGCAGCGCCCCGCGCAAGAAGGCCCCCGTGCCGGAACGAAGAGGGCCCGAGGGGAAGCGGTCCCGCACGCGCCGGCCCCCGCGGCACAAGGGCGGGCCGAAGCCGGGATGAACGTTTCTCTGGAGAGTTGCGGGAAATATCGAATGCCGACAATGTCAGCCATTCTGCCTCCTTTGGCCGGGGTGGCCTTCGTCGCACCTGCGGCGGCCTTAGCAGCAGTCGACTCCCATTCAGGCGCTGACGATGCTCGGCAGTGATCTTCCCGGTCTGATCGGCTGCCGCCGCTGTCCGCGCCTGGTCGATTATATCGCCGCCCTGCCGCCCCGCCGGGGACTGGGCCGCAGCGACTACTGGAACGCACCGGTGCCGGGCTTCGGCGACGCCGAGGCGCGGGTCGCCCTGGTCGGCCTGGCTCCAGGCGCCCATGGCGCCAATCGAACCGGTCGCCCGTTTACCGGTGACGGTGCCGGTGATTTCATGTATCCGCTGCTGCACCGGGCGGGCTTTGCCAGCCACGGCGAAGCAATGGCGGCTGACGACGGCCTGCGGCTGCACGACCTCTACATCAGCAACGCCGTCAAATGTGTTCCTCCCGACAACAAGCCGACGCCTGCCGAGTTCGCCTGCTGCCGCCCCTTCCTGGCCGAAGAGCTGGCCAGCCTGCCGCGGCTGCGGGTGATCGTCGCCCTCGGTCAGGGCGCTTTCACCAGCACCCTGCGTCATTTCCAGACGGAAGGGACGGTCGGGCGCCTGGCCGACTACCCCTTCGCCCATGGCGCTGTCTTCCGTCCGGGAAACGGTCCCTGGCTGGTCGCCAGCTACCACACCAGCCGTTACAACATCCAGACCCGACGCCTGACGGAGGCGATGTTCCTGGACCTGCTGGCAAAGGTGAAGCGGCTGGCGGCGGGAGAAAACGGTTGAAAAGGGGGAGTCGTTCGACTAAACTGGCAGAATTTCCGAGGGGCAAGAGGTAGTAAGACCATGGGACGCATCGAAGCGGCATTTGCCCGCCTGCGCCAGCAGGGGGAGACGGCCCTGATTCCATTCATCACCGCCGGCGACCCGGACCTCGGGCGGACCGAGGAACTGATTCATGTCCTCGTCGAGGCCGGCGCCGACATCATCGAACTCGGATTTCCCTTCTCCGATCCGATGGCCGACGGGCCGGTCATCCAGGCGGCGTCCGAGCGGGCGCTGGCGGCCGGGGCCACGCTGCCGGCCATTCTGGAGTTGGTCGCCAGGGTGCGCCGGCATACCAATGTCCCCATCGTTCTGATGGGGTATTACAATCCGATCTTTCACTATGGTCCGACCCGCTTCGCCCGGGACGCCGCCGCCGCCGGCGTCGACGGCTTGCTGCTGGTCGATCTGCCGCCGGAGGAAGCCGACGAAATCCACGGCGACCTGCGGGCGGCCGGTGTGCGGCTGATTACCCTGCTTGCCCCGACCACCCCTCAGCAACGGATGGCCCGGTTGGCTGCGGCGGGTGAGGGTTTTCTCTATTATGTCTCGATGACCGGCGTCACCGGGACACACGCGGTGGATGCCGGTGCCATCGAGACAGCGGTGCGCTCGCTCAGGGCGCAAAGCCCGGTGCCGGTCGCCGTCGGCTTCGGCATCTCTTCTGCCGCCGATGCCGCCGCCGTCGGCTCCTTCGCCGATGCGGTGGTGGTGGGCAGCGCTCTGGTGAAGGTGATCGCCGCCTACGGTTCCTCGCCCGAACTGCCGGCCCAGGCCGGGGCGTTCATCCGCGCCCTCAAGCAGAGCCTGCGGCGTCGGGCGGCCTGACCGGGACCCGGGTTGCAGCTCTGCGTTTTACCCTCCCTTTGACGCCGCCGGCCCGGAGGCGGCGGGAACTGACCAACCTCGGTCGGGGTGCAGTTCCGGTAAGGATTTTCACATCAAGCCCCAGTTTCGCGCGGCAATCGTTGCGGGACTGAATGCCCGGGACACCGGCCGTCGGCAGCCTCTGCACAGGGGGACAACTTACCCCCTGACGGCCGTTCCCGAGAGAAGACGAGGTAAACTTATGGCCTGGTTCAACAAAACAAAAGCGCCCATCGCGCCGGTCGAAACCAAGAAGGTGCAGATGCCCGAGGGGATCTGGACCAAGTGCAAGAACTGCAACGAAATCATTTACACCAAGGAGATCGAGCGCAACCTCAACGTCTGCCCCAAGTGCGACTATCATTTCCGCATCAGCGCCCGCGAGCGCATCATCCTGATTCTCGATGAGAGTTCCTTCGTCGAGAGGGACGCTGCGATGCAGTCGGTCGACTTCCTCGATTTCAAGGATTCGAAGAAGTATAAAGATCGTATCAAGGCGGCGGTCAAGAAAAGCGGCGGCGATGCCGTGGTCTGTGGTGACGGGACCATCGAGGGCTTGCCGGTGTCGGTGGCGGTGTTCGATTTCGGCTTCATGGGCGGCAGCATGGGTTCGGTCGTCGGGGAGAAGATCACCCGGGCGATCGAAAGGGGGCTCGCCGAGCGCAAGCCGGTCATCGTTTTCTCTTCCTCCGGCGGCGCCCGCATGCAGGAGAGCATCCTTTCGCTGATGCAGATGGCCAAGACCAGCGCTGCTCTGGCCAAGCTCAAGGCCGCCGGCCTCCCCTTCATTTCCGTTCTTACCGACCCGACTACCGGCGGAGTCACTGCCAGTTTCGCCATGCTGGGGGATATCAACATGGCCGAGCCCCGGGCGCTCATCGGTTTCGCCGGTCCGCGGGTGATCGAGCAGACGATCCGGCAGAAGCTGCCGGCGGGGTTCCAGCGCTCGGAATACCTGCTGGAACACGGCATGGTCGACATGATCGTCCGCCGCCAGGAGATGAAGGAACGGTTGGCCCAGATCCTGCGCATTTTCACCAACGTCCAAGCCTGATCGCGTGGGCTACCGGGAGAGCCTCGACTATCTCTACGGCCTCCAGCGCTTCGGCATCAAGCTCGGGCTGGAGAACATCCGGGCGCTGCTGACCCGGCTCGGACATCCCGAGCGGGACTTCGGTATTCTGCATGTCGGCGGCAGCAACGGCAAGGGGTCGGTCGCCGCCACTCTGGCCGAGATCCTGATTCGGGCGGGCTACCGCGTAGGCCTCTACACCTCGCCGCATCTGCACTCTTTCACCGAACGCATCCGGGTCAACGGAAAAGCGATTGCCGAAGACGAGGTGTCGCGACTTGTCGCCGAAATCCGCTCGGTGGCGGATGGCGTGCCCGCGACCTTCTTCGAATTTACGACCGCTCTGGCACTGCTTCATTTCCGTCGCCGCCAGGTGGATTTCGTCGTTCTGGAGGTCGGCATGGGGGGACGTCTGGACGCCACCAACGCCGTGACTCCCCGTCTGAGCGTCATTACCCCGATCTGCCGCGACCACGCCGAGCACCTTGGCGGGACGCTTGCGGCCATTGCCGCGGAAAAGGGGGGGATCATCAAGCCGGGGGTGCCGCTGGTCCTCGGCCGGCAGGAACCCGAGGCGCTTGAAGTGCTGTTGATGCGGGCGCGGCAGCTGGCGGCGCCCGTTCTGCTCTGCGGCCGGGATTTCGCGCCGCTGCCGGCCGCCGGGGGATTCTCCTATCGCGGGCCGGGATTGGAACTGGCGGATTTGCAGCCCGGTCTGGCCGGCATCCACCAGCACGACAACCTCTCCGTGGCGCTGGCTGCCGCCAGCCTGTTGCGCGGGCAGGGGGTAGCCCTGCCGGAGGCGGCACTGCGCGCGGGAGTGGCGCAGGTGCGCTGGCCGGGGCGGCTCGAGTGGTGGGAGGGGCGGCGACAGGTGCTGCTCGACGGCGCCCACAACGAGGGGGGGGCGAAGGTGCTGGCCGCCTATCTCGCCACCCTGGGGGCGGACGGAATCCGCTGGGTGGTCGCTCTCAAGGGGGACAAGCGGCCGGACGATATTCTCGGGCCGCTGCTGCCGCTGGTCACCGCTCTCTATTGCACCGTGCCGGCGGCAGAGTCGGCGGTCCCCCCCGAGGAGCTGCGGAGGCGGGGCGAGGCTGCCGGCCTGGCCGGCAGCGTGCATGCGACGCCGGCGGCCGCAGTGGCTGCGGCGCTTACCGACCGCCGCGGCGGCGAAATTGTATTGGTGGCGGGCTCCCTGTTTCTGGTGGCCGCCGCCCGTGAATATCTGCTGAACCAGGAGTCGGACCGGTCGTGAATTTTGTTGCCCCGCTTTGCCGGTGGATGCCGGCACTGGTTTCCTTTGCGCTCCTGCTGCTGCCGCTGCACACGGCCCTGGCGCTCGATGCCGCACCCGAAGCGGCCGATGCTGCGCCGGTATCGATCGAAGCCGATACCCTGTCGTACGACAAGGCGGCGGCCACCTACCAGGCGGTCGGGCAGGTGCATCTGCAGAAGGGGGAACTGAGCCTGAACGCCGACCAGGTCGAGTGGAACACTGAAACCGGCGACGCCATTGCTCGCGGCGAGGTCAGGGTGGTCGAGCCAAGCGGTGAGATGTCTGCTGCGGAGATGCGTTTCAATCTCGATTCCGGCCGTGGCCATCTGCGCGAGGCGCGGATTTTTCTCAAGGAGCATAACTTTCATCTTGCCGGCGACGAAATCGAAAAGTTCGATGAGCTGAGATATCGGCTAACCGGTGGGACCTTTACCACCTGTGACGGCGAAAAGCCTTCCTGGAAATTCGCGGCGAATCGCCTGGATGTCACTGTCGGCCGTTACGCCCGGGCCAGACACGTCCTCTTCTATATCCGCGACATTCCCGTCCTTTACATCCCCTACATCATCTACCCGGTCAAAACCGAGCGGGAGTCCGGCATGCTCATGCCGCGTTTCGGTATTTCCCGCAAACGCGGGACCCAGCTCTCCCTGGCGTACTACCAGGTCCTCGGCCGGAACATGGATGCCACCGTTTATCTTGACTACTTTTCCGACCTGGGGGTGGGCAAGGGGGTTGAATACCGCTATATCCTGGGGGAGGACAACGACGGGCTGGCCAAGTTCTACCACGTCAGTGGTCTGAAGGATGCCGACAACCGCTACGCCATCGACTGGCAGCACATGGGGACCTTGCCCGGTCGGGTGCGTCTGACGGCAGACGTCGAGTATGTCAGCAGCCGTGACTACTTCGAGGATTTCGGCGAGGTAGCCGAGGAGTACACCCGGGACAAGGCCCAGTCGGTGGTCGCCGCCAGCCGTAATTGGGAGAAAATCAACCTGACGGGGCAGCTCAAGTACACCAAGGATCTGCAGCAGAGCAACGACCAGACCCTGCAACGCCTGCCCGAGATTGACCTGACCGCCGTTCGTCAGCGCCTGGCCGAATCCCCATTTTATCTCGGCGTTAACGGCACCTCTACCTATTTCTGGCGGAAGGAGGGGGTGAAAGGTGAGCGTCTCACCCTGCGCCCGGCCCTCTCCGCCTTTTTCCATCCGGGGCAGATTCTGGAGATATCTCCCGAGGTGGGGTTTCTGGAGCGTCTTTACTGGACCTCCGACGAGGGGCCCGGTTTCGAGAAGGAAGGCCTGTACGATTTCTCCACCCGCATCTCCACGCGCTTCTCCCGCGTGTTCTCCACGAACGGCAGGCTGATCAAGAAGGTTCGTCACAGCGTAGAACCGGAAGTCATCTACAGTTATATCCCCCCCGAGAACCAGGCGCATCTGCCCCAGTTCGATGCCAGGGATAACATCGGGCCGCGGAACATGATCGCCTATGCCCTCACCAATCGCTTCACTGCCAAGCTGGAACCGGAAAATGGCGAGGTCAACTATCATGAGTTTCTCTACCTGCGCCTCTCCCAGGAGTATGACATCCGCGAGTCCCGTCGCGACCAGCTCAATCCCCAGGATCAACTGCGTCCCTTCTCCGATATCCGCGCCGAACTCATTGCCCGGCCCACCCGCTGGAGCTTTCTGGATGTCGATGCGCGCTACGATGTGAACTCGGCCGAAGACGGCTTAAGCAACCGGTTCCTGGTCTTCAACGCCCGTGGCGGGGTCCAGGATGGTGCCGGCAACGCCCTCCACCTCGATTACCGCTTCCGGCAGGAGGATATCGAATATGTCGCCGCCAATCTCGACCTGGCATGGCTCAAACCGTTCTATGTCAATTACCAGCACCGCTACGACTTTGCCGGCGACAGAGATCTGGAGAAGGTACTGAACCTCGAATATCGGGCGCAGTGCTGGAGCCTCTTCCTGACCTTGCGGGATCGACTGGAAGATCGGGAGTACCTGATCACCTTTTCCCTCACCGGACTTGGCAAGGTGGCCGGCTTCGGCGGCGACTTCGGCCGGCCAACGGAATGACCGGCCGAACTGCCCGACAGCGAAAAGAAGTTGACGTCCGGCGTCCACTGTGCTAATTGGCTTCATGTGCATTTAAATTGAAAAGTATTTGATCGTTGGTGCTGTTTCCGCTGTTTCAGGATCCCCGGACCGCGCGCTGTCAATTCAAGATGAAAGGGGGGATGGAGGGGGAAGTCACGCGGGCCGGGAGTAACCACCAACCTGTACCATTAACCGGAGGGGAACATGAAGAAAGTTTTTGGAATCGTACTGATGCTTTTTTGCCTGGCGGCAGTCGCACCTGCCGTCCGGGCGACGGCGGCCGAGCCTACCCGGGTCGCCGCGGCCGAGGTGGCCAAGGTCAACATCAACACGGCCACGGCCAAGGAGCTCCTGGGTTTGCCCGGAGTCGGCCAGGTAACCGCCGATCGGATCGTTGCCTACAGGACCGAGAAGGGCAAGTTCCGCTCCCCCGATGACCTGCTCAAGGTCAAAGGGGTCGGCAAGAAATCCCTCGAGAAAATCCGGGGATTGATCAGCATCGAATAATTAGCGTTGCAGACGCGCCCGCCGGCTTTCGCCGGCGGGCGCAACTTCAACGAGACGGAGTAGCTGTTCGTCGGCACCTTGCCGAAGCCAATGCAGAAAGTCCCATGACTCAAGCCGAAACGGATCCTCCAAAACATTTGCCGCGCCGGCCGCCGATCGTGCCGGTGCTGCTGGCCCTGCTGCTGCTTGGTTTCGCGCTCTTCGGCGACCGGGGCATTCTGCGGGCAGTGCAGGCCGGCCGGCAGAAGGCCGCCTTGCAGGAGGAGGTCAGGCAGCTTGAAGCAGCCAATGCCGAACTGCGCCAGGAAATCGAGTCCCTTCGCAACGACCGCCGTTATCTCGAGGCGATTGCCCGCAAGGAGTTGGGGATGGTGAAGGACGACGAACTGGTCTATCAGTTCCGTTCGGTGCAGAAGACCACCAGAACTGCGGGTCTGGACAGGCCCCCCGGCGAAAAGGAAGGCGCCCCCCCGCCGGGGAACTGACGCCGGCTGTGCGTGTAGCTTCCGCCCTCTCACATCCCATCCGCGTCCAATCGGCCGCCCCGACCCATTCTGCCAGGAAAGACTGAATCGACATGAAAGAGCAACTGCGACAGCAGATCAGGGGAGCGCTGCAGGCGTGCTACGCCGCCGGTTCACTCCATGGCGGACTATTCCCCGAATTTGCCCTCGAAGTCCCTGCCCATGCCGAGCATGGTGATTTTGCCGCCAACGTGGCGATGCTCCTGGCTCGGGATGAAAAAAAGCCGCCGCGCAAAATCGCCGAGGCGATTGTCGCGGCACTTGGCGCCGGCAATGGACTCTGGAGACGGGTGGAAATCGCCGGTCCCGGCTTTATCAATTTTTTTCTCACCAACCGCTGCTGGTACGGCGTCCTGGACGAAGTGGTGCGGCAAGGGCGGGACTATGGCCGCAGCCGGGTCGGGCAGGGGCAGCCGGTTCAGGTCGAATTCGTCAGCGCCAATCCCACGGGGCCCCTGCACATCGGCCACGGCCGCGGCGCCGCGGTCGGCGACACCCTCTGTCGGCTGCTTGCCGCTACCGGTTGGGCGGTTACCCGCGAGTTCTACTACAATGATGCCGGCGCCCAGATCTCCAATCTGGCCCTGTCGGTCCAGTCGCGTTGCCTCGGCATCGAACCGGACGACCCGCGCTGGCCGGCTGATGGCTACCAGGGGGAGTATATCCGGGACGTCGCCTGCAGTTACCTGGCCGGCGAGACGGTGGCGGCGGGCGACCAGCAGGTCACCGCTGCCGGCGACCCGCACGACCTGGATGCCATCCGCCGCTTTGCCGTCGCCTGGCTGCGCCGGGAGCAAGACCAGGACCTGACGGCCTTCGACGTCCAATTCGACGTCTACTCCCTCGAGTCGAGCCTGTACGCCGATGGGCGTGTCGAGGAGGTGGTCAGGCGGCTCACGGAAAACGGGCATACGTACGAGCAGGACGGCGCGCTCTGGCTGCGTACCACCGCCTTCGGTGACGACAAGGATCGGGTGATGCGCAAGGCAGACGGCAGCTACACCTATTTCGTCCCCGATGTCGCCTATCACCTGGACAAGTGGGAGCGGGGCTTTGGCCGCGTCATCAACGAGCAGGGGGCTGACCATCACAGCACCATCACCCGGGTGCGGGCCGGTCTGCAGGCTCTGAACGCAGGGATTCCAGGGGGGTGGCCAGAGTACGTGCTGCACCAGATGGTGACGGTCCTGCGCGGCGGCGAGGAGGTCAAGATCTCCAAACGCGCCGGCAGTTACGTTACCCTGCGGGATCTCATCGACGAGGTCGGCCGCGATGCCACCCGTTTCTTTTTCCTCATGCGCCGGACCGACTCCCAACTCGTGTTCGACCTCGATTTGGCCAAGCAGCAGACCGCCGACAATCCGGTCTTTTATGTCCAGTACGCCCATGCCCGTGTCTGCAGCGTCAGCCGCAACGCCGCCGAGCAGGGAATACCCCTGCCTGGTCTGGGAGAGGTCGACTTCGACCGGCTGATTCTCGATGAGGAACTGGCCCTGGCCAAGCTGCTGGCCCGTTACCCCGAAACCGTGGAAAGCGCCGCCCTTCACCTCGAGCCGCACCGTGTCGTTTTCTACCTGCAGGAACTGGCGGCCCTTTTCCACAGCTACTACAATCGGCAGCGGGTATTGACAGAGGATGTCGAGGCCAGTCGCGCTCGTCTCTATCTGGTCAATTGTGTCCGCGCCGTGCTGGAAAACGCACTGCTGCTTCTGGGTGTCTCGGCTCCGGAGCAGATGTAGCAGGGAGGCTCCGCCATGGTTCGTCAGTTCGCTACGCGCAGCCAGCGTCGACTGGAGAAAAAGCAGGCTGTCATCCTGCTGGCGCTGGTGCTGGTCGTCTCCATGGTCAGCTTCACGCTCGGGGTGCTGGTGGGGCGCGGCAGCGCCAAGCCCGTCGTTGCCGTGGCCCCACCCCAGGCGGTGCGCATGCCGGTGGCAGAGGCCGTGCCGCCGCCGGCCGCGGCTGCACCGGCGGCCGGCGAGCGGCCGGCCGATAGCCTGACCTTCTACGACTCGCTGCCCAAGGGGGGACAGGCGCCTCTCGGCAGCGGCATCAACCTGCGGCCGGCCAGCGAGACGGCTCCGCTGGCAACCGTCCCGGCCGCCGAGCCGGCCAAGCCGGCTGCAGTGTCCTCTGCAACAGCGGTGGCGACTTCCATGCCGACGAAGGCGGATGTCCCGGCGCCATCGCCGGCGAAGGCCACCGCACCCGTGGCGAAGGCTGCCGCACCTGCGGCGAAGCCCACCGCACCCGTGGCGAAGCCCACCGCACCCGTGGCGAAGGCCACCGCACCGGCTGCCGCCGGTGGCTACCTGGTGCAGGCGGCGGCTTTTCGCCGTAGCGAAGACGCCAGGGGGCTGCAGGCGAAGCTTGCCCGGAAGGGATACTCGGTTTTCACCGAGGAGGCGAACCTGGGGGCGAAGGGGGTCTGGTACCGGGTTTACGTCGGTCCCTTTGCCACCGCCGGCGCCGCCGATTCTGTCGTATCCCGCCTCAAAACCGAAGAAAGGCTGACGGCCCTGGTCCGCAAGCGCTGAGGCAACCCACCCCGGCTGCCGCTGCCGCTGTCGGGCCTGACCGGTAAAATATTTTCTTGACTTTGTTTTCGGATACCGGTAAATTCCGTTCTCCGTGACGCGGGGTGGAGCAGTCTGGTAGCTCGTCGGGCTCATAACCCGAAGGTCGAAGGTTCAAATCCTTCCCCCGCAACCAAAGCCGATATCTTCCCTAGCCGGGAGGTTTTTTGCAAGCTTCGGCGGTGTAGCTCAGTTGGTTAGAGCATGCGGCTCATATCCGCAGTGTCCGGAGTTCGAATCTCTGCACCGCCACCATTCCCCAGCGAAGCCCTCTCCGGAACCCGGAGAGGGCTTTGTCTTTCTCCCGTCAGGGTTCCGAAAAGGGATTGGCCATGCTGACCGCCTTCGCCCGCATTCTTCGTGAGCAGCACCTCCTTTCCCCCGGCGACCGGGTGCTGGTTGCGGTCTCCGGCGGGGCGGACTCGGTCGCTCTGCTGCATCTGCTGCACGCCCTGGCGCCGAGCTTCCCCCTGACCGTTCTGGCTGCCCACCTCGATCATGGCATGCGGCCGGAAAGTCCGCAGGATGCCGAATTCGTCCGTGGACTGTGTGCCGGGCTGGGCGTCGTTCTGATCGAAGGGCGTGTCGAGGTTCCCGTGCTGGCGGCGCAGCGGCGCCGTGGGCTGGAGGAGACGGCCAGGGAGGCCCGCCGACAGTTTCTCTGCGAGACGGCCGCCCGGCAAGGGTGCACGGCGATCGCCCTCGGCCATCACCGGGACGACCAGGCGGAAACCGTCCTTTTCCGGCTGCTGCGCGGCAGCGCCCTCACCGGGTTAGCCGCCATGCGCCCCCGGAGTACTCTTTTCATCCGGCCCCTGCTCTCCTTCTCCAGGGAGCAAATCCTTGAGTTTCTCGCAGCGCAACAGCTGCCGTTCGTCGAGGATGCCAGCAATTCCGATGTCACCTTCACCCGCAACCGGATACGCCATCAGGTTCTCCCTCTGCTGCGCGACTTCAATCCCCGGATCGAGGAGCACCTTGCCCGCCTCAGCCACCGGCTCGCCCTTGAAGAGGACTACTGGGAGAGGGAGGAGCGGCGGTTGTTGTTGGAACTTGGCCAAGTGGGTGAATCCGAGGTCCGGTTCGAGCGGAGCGGGCTGCTCGCTCTGCATCCAGCCATGCGCCTGCGACTGCTGCGGCGGGCACTGTTGAGCGTGCGCGGCGACTTGCAGGGGGTGGCCGCCTGCCACCTCGAGGGGGTCGACGGCCTCCTTTCGGCCGAACGCCCGCAGGCGGAGCTGCATCTGCCGGGAGCCTGGGCGGGACGCCGCTACGAACAGCTCTGGCTGCGCCGGATGGCGCCCAAGGAGTGCCCCTCCTGCCTTTTTACGATCGATGGTCCGGGGAACTACCCGCTCCCCGGCGGTGGAGAGTTGCAGGTCGTCCTGGTGCCATCGTCACTCGGGGAGGACCGCCGGGCGGTAGAATTCGATGCCGACCGGGTGCGGTTTCCGCTGACTCTCCGTTCGCCGCGTCCCGGTGACCGGTTTCGCCCGGCGGGCCTGGACGGCAGCAAGAAACTGAAAGACTTTCTGATCGATGCCAAAGTGCCGCGAGAACAGCGCCGCCGTCTGCTGCTGGTGGTGGCGGCTGAAATCCTCTGGGTGGTCGGCATGCGTCGCTGCGCCGGTCGGCAGCCTGCGCAGCCAGGAGGGAGGGTGCTGCGGCTGGTCGCGCAGCTGCCGGAATCCCCGACTATTCAGTTGTGAAATCAGAGGGTTTGTGGTAGATTTCCGAAGCGCCTCAGTGCCTCTCCGCCCGTCTGGCGGGAGGTTGTCTGGCGGAGAACAAACCTTTAGGGGGTACAGTGAATCAGTTTTATAAAAATCTTGCGCTCTGGCTGGTCATCTCCCTGGTGATGATCCTGCTCTTCAACATGATGACCCACAAGGACCGCGAGCAAAAGCCGATTACCTATACGGCGTTTCTCGCTGCCGTCGAAGAAGGGCAAGTCCAGGACGTGACCGTCCAGGGCGAAAATATCGAAGGAAAATACAAGGACGGCACATTGTTCAAGACCTTCGCTCCCGACGACCCCGGGTTGATTGCCGAGTTGCGGCAGAAAGGGGTCATCATCGAGGCCAAACCCGCAGAGGACCGCAGCTTCTGGTTTACGCTGATGGTTTCCTGGGGGCCGATTCTGCTGCTGATCGGCGTCTGGATCTTCTTCATGCGGCAGATGCAGTCGGGTGGCGGCAAGGCGATGAGCTTCGGCAAGAGCCGGGCCAAGTTGCTGACCGATACCCAGGCGCAGGTTACCTTCAAGGACGTGGCCGGCATCGACGAGGCCAAGGAGGAACTCGAGGAGATCGTCTCCTTCCTCAAGGATCCGAAGAAATTCTCCCGGCTCGGCGGGCGCATCCCGAAGGGCGTGCTGCTGGTCGGCTCTCCCGGCACCGGCAAGACTCTCCTCGCCCGGGCCATCGCCGGCGAGGCCGGAGTCCCCTTCTTCTCCATCTCCGGTTCCGATTTCGTCGAGATGTTCGTCGGCGTCGGCGCCAGCCGCGTGCGTGACCTCTTCGTCCAGGGGAAAAAGAATGCCCCCTGCATCATTTTCATCGATGAAATCGACGCCGTCGGCCGCCACCGCGGTGCCGGTCTAGGCGGCGGCCACGACGAGCGGGAGCAGACTCTCAACCAGTTGCTGGTCGAGATGGACGGTTTCGAGTCGAACGAAGGGGTGATCCTGATCGCCGCCACCAACCGGCCCGACGTCCTCGACCCGGCGCTGCTGCGCCCGGGTCGTTTCGACCGCCAGGTCGTCGTCCCCCGGCCCGACATCAAGGGACGGCTGAAGATCCTCACCGTCCATGCCCGCAAGGTTCCCCTCTCGCCGGATGTCAACATGGAAGTGCTGGCCAAGGGAACGCCGGGATTTTCCGGCGCCGACCTGGCCAACCTGATCAATGAGGCGGCCCTCCTCGCCGCCCGCGGTAACAAGAACCAGGTCGACATGCATGATCTGGAGGCGGCCAAGGACAAGGTGATGATGGGCGCTGAGCGGCGCTCCATGGTCATCACCGAGGAAGAAAAGAAGGTCACCGCCTATCACGAGGCGGGGCATGCCCTGGTGGGTCTCTTCATCCCCGGTGCCGACCCGGTGCACAAGGTCTCCATCATTCCCCGCGGCCGGGCCATGGGAGTGACCATGTATCTCCCCGAGGAGGAAAAGTACAACGAGACGCGCGAAGGGTTGCATACCCGCATCTGCACCCTGCTCGGCGGCCGGGTGGCCGAGGAAATCGTCTTCACCACCATCACCAGCGGTGCCAGCAACGACCTCGAACGGGCCACCGCCATCGCCCGCAAGATGGTTTGCGAATGGGGGATGAGCGAAAAGCTCGGACCCTTGACCTTCGGCGAGAAGGAAGGAGAGATTTTCCTCGGCCGCGATATGGGGCACATGAAGAACTACAGCGAGGCGACGGCGGTGGAGATCGACGGTGAAATTCGCCGCATCGTCCAGCAGAATTACGAACGGACCCGCGACATCCTTCAGCAGCAGCGCGCCGCCCTGGTTCTGGTGGCCGAAGCGTTGCTCGAGCGGGAAAATCTCGACGGCGCCGAGATCCGGCGGATGGTGTTCGGCGAATCGACTGCGGCGGCGCCCCGGAGTGGCGAAACGGTCGCCCCCGGTGCCGGCCCATGCGTTGAAGAGGCGCTGCACCAGGCGGAATGATGGTGTCAGCTCCGCGGCTGCTCTGGCTGGAATCAGAAGAAGAGCTTTGCCGGGAATTTCAGGGGATCGGTATCGAGCCGGCCGAGGCGGTTCATTTCGCCGCTGCTGCGGAGCGGCGACTGGTCCGTCTTGCCGGTGTCCCCGCCCGGCTTGCCGCACAGCTCCGGCAGGAGATGCGCGCCCTCGGCGGCGAGGCGGTGGCCCCCACCGGTACCTCTTCCGCAACCGACGTCATCCTTGTCGGTTCTCCGCAGACTCTGGCTCTGCTCTGTGAACGTCTGGCCGGGATGCCAGGCCAGTCGGCCGAACTGGCCGATGCACTGTCCGCTCTGCTGCGGAACCTCGCACGGCCGCCACGTTTTCTGGCCGGACGCAGTTGCCGGTTACCGCTTGCGCGGCCGCTCATCATGGGAATCCTCAATGTAACCCCCGATTCCTTCTCCGACGGTGGCCGCTTCTGTTCCGTGGAGAGCGCCCTACGCCGTGGGCTGGAGCTGGCCGCCGAGGGGGCCGATCTCATCGATGTCGGCGGCGAAAGCACACGGCCCGGAGCGACCCCCGTAAGTGCGCAGGAGGAGATCGACCGGGTGGTCCCGGTAATTGAGGCGCTGCGCCGGGAGGTGGCGCTCCCTCTGTCGGTCGACACCAGCAAGGCAGCGGTCGCCTCGGCTTCCGTAGCTGCTGGTGCCGAATTCATCAACGATATCAGTGGCCTGCGCTTCGACCCAGAGATGGCCGCGACGGCCGCAGCTACCGGCGCCGGTCTTTTTCTGATGCATACCCGCGGGCGTCCCGATCAAATGCAGGCGGAAACGCACTATGCCGACCTGCTCGGCGAGGTCGTCGATTACCTGCAGCAGGGGCTGATGCAGGCTGCCGCCGCCGGCGTCCCGACGGAGAAACTGGCGGTCGACCCCGGCATCGGCTTCGGCAAGAGTGCCGAGGGGAACCTTGAATTGCTTCGCCGCCTGCCGGAACTGCAGAGCCTGGGGCGCCCCGTGTTGCTCGGTACCTCGCGCAAGAGCTTCATCGGCCGAGTCATCGGTCGGACCGAGCCGGAGCAACGCCTTGCGGGGACTCTGGCTACTGTCGCCCTGGGTGTGGCGCGCGGAGCGCAGATCTTCCGGGTGCATGACGTGCGCCCGGCTCGGGATGCGGCACTGATGGCCTGGACCGTCTGCCGGAAGGATGTGCCGGGCCTCTACTGACCCTTTTCTTTTCCAAGCCGGTGCCGATATGGGCGAGATGCTCGACATGTTCAAAAACTTCAGGTGGCTTCTCGACCTGCTCGACATCTGCCTCGTTGCCTTCATCATCTACCGGATCATCCTGCTCATCAAGGGAACCCGCGCCGTCCAGATGCTGCTCGGCCTGGCGGTCCTGCTCATTCTCTATGTCGCTTCCCAGCTCGGGGGGCTCTACACCCTGCACTGGCTCCTCGACAATTTCCTTTCCTCGATCATTCTGGTCATCGTCGTCCTGTTCCAGAACGATATCCGCCGGGCGCTGATCCATGTCGGCCGCAATCCGTTCTTCGCCGATCTCTCCTACCAGGAAGAGACCGAGGTCATGGACGAGCTGGTAAAGGCCTGCGTCAACATGGCCAGCAAGCGCATCGGCGCCCTGATCGTCATCGAGCGGGAGACCGGCCTCAAGGATTTCCTTGAAGTCGGCGTCGAGATCGACGCCAAGGTCTCCTCGGACCTCATCACCTCCATCTTTCTGCCCTATTCGCCGATCCATGACGGCGCCCTGGTGATTCAGCAGGGGCGGCTCAAACGGGCCGGCTGCTTCCTGCCCCTGTCGCAGAATCCTGACATCAGCAAGTCCCTCGGTACCCGGCACCGCGCGGCCATCGGGCTGACCGAACTGGTTGATGCGGTTGCCATCGTCGTCTCCGAAGAGACCGGCAAGATTTCGGTTGTTATCGGCGGGCGCATCACCCGTGATCTCGATTCGACTTCGTTGAAGCGGGTGCTCAAACGTCTGTTCGAACCGCGCACCGTGAAGAAAAAGAAGAAATAGCCATGCTGGGTTCACTGTCCGACAACTGGGTTCTGAAGCTGCTCTCCCTGGCGTTTGCTCTGGTTCTGTGGTTTTTTGTCATGGGGGAGCGCAAGCTGGAGGTCGGTTATACCGTTCCGCTGGAGCTGAAGAATGTCCCGGAGGGGATGATGGTTGCCAACGAGGTGCCGAGCCTGATCGACGTGCGCCTGAGTGGACCGCGTACCCTGCTGATGAATCTCAGCCCCAAGGATATCAGCATCTCGGTCGATCTGGTCGATCTCAAGCCGGGCCTGACCTCCTTCAAACGCCTGGAAGAGCGATTGAACATTCCCAGTGGCGTCAAGGTCACCCGCCTCTCTCCCTCTTTCATTGATGTCAAGCTGGAGCGGATAAGGGAGAAGGTGGTGCCGCTCAGGGTCGTCTTCACCGGTATTCCGGCCGAGGGATTTCAACTGGGCGCCGTCCGTCTCAAACCGGACCAGGTGACCGTGCAAGGGGCGGAGAGCGAGATCAAGGATATCGCCGAAGTGACCACCGATCCGGTGGAGGTCGAGGGGGCGAAGGAGAGTTTCACCCTGATGGTGCCGATCAGTTACCGGGGCAAGTACACCTGGCTGAACGATAGCGAAGCCGTCGAAGTGCGGGTGAGTGTCGAACCGCTGCCGCCGGCCGGCGAGAAAAAAAACGGGAGAAGTCGCTAAATGGAGAAGAAACTGTTCGGGACCGACGGGGTCCGCGGGGTGGCCAATATCTATCCCATGACCACCGAGATGGCCATGCAGCTCGGTCGCGCCGCGGCCTATGTGTTCAAGGACGGCAACCGTCGGCACCGCATCGTCATCGGCAAGGATACCCGTCTGTCGGGCTACATGATCGAGAATGCCCTGGCGGCAGGCATCTGCTCCATGGGAGTGGACGTGCTGCAGGTCGGGCCGTTGCCGACGCCGGGGATTGCCTTCATCACCGCCTCGATGCGGGCCGATGCCGGGGTGGTCATCTCAGCCTCGCACAACGCCTACCAGGACAACGGCATCAAGTTCTTCTCCCGGGACGGCTTCAAGCTTCCCGACGAGCTGGAACTGCGGATCGAGGAGTTGATTTTCTCCAAGAAAATAGATTCGCTGCGTCCCACCGCCGCGGAGGTCGGCAAGGCCTTCCGCATCGACGACGCCCGCGGTCGCTACATCGTCTTTCTCAAAAATTCCTTCCCTCGGGATCTCGATCTCAGCGGCCTGAAGATCGTTCTCGACTGCGCCAACGGGGCGGCCTACAAGGCGGCGCCAGCAGTGCTCGAGGAACTTGGCGCCGAGGTCGTCGCGCTGGGGGTCTCTCCCAACGGCACCAACATCAACGCCGGTTGCGGTTCCCTCCATCCGGAGGTCATGTCCGAGGCGGTGAAAGAGCACCGCGCTCACCTGGGAATGGCCCTGGACGGCGATGCCGACCGGGTGATCTTCGTCGACGAGTTCGGCAACGAGGTGGACGGCGACCACATCATGGCGATCTGTGCCACGCACCTGCTCAAGCAGAACAAGCTGGCCAAAAAGACGCTGGTGGCTACCGTGATGAGCAACATGGGGCTCGATATCGCGCTGAAACAGGCGGGCGGCAAGGTGGTCAAGACCGCCGTTGGTGACCGCTACGTGGTAGAGGAGATGCTGCGCGGCGGCTTCAACCTCGGTGGCGAACAGTCGGGACACATGATCTTTCTTGACCACAATACCACTGGCGACGGCATGATCTCTGCCCTGCAGGTGCTGGCGATCATGCAACGCACCGGCAGGCGGCTTTCGGAACTGGCTCGGGTGATGATCGCCCTGCCGCAGGTGCTGCTCAATGTGCGGGTGGCCGAGCGTCGGAATCTGACCGAATGCCCCGGCGTGCAGAAAGCCATCGCCGCCGCCGAGCAGTTGCTCGGGGAAACCGGCCGGGTCCTGATCCGCTACTCCGGAACCGAGCCGCTGCTGCGCATCATGCTCGAAGGTCAGGACAAGTACCGGATCACCGAATTGGCCCAAGGTATCGCGACGGCCATTGAAAAAGAGCTCGGCGGCAGGAAGGAGAACAAGTAACCGTGGCCAGACTCGGAGTCAACGTCGATCATGTCGCCACCGTCCGTCAGGCCCGGCGGACGGTAGAGCCCGATCCCGTCACCGCGGCGGCCCTGGCCGAACTGGCCGGCGCCGACGGCATTACCGTCCACCTGCGCGAGGACCGGCGTCACATCCAGGACCGGGACGTGGAGGTCCTGCGCCGTACGGTCAAATCCAGACTCAATCTGGAGATGGCGGCCACCGAGGAGATGGTTGGAATTGCCCTGAAGCTCCGCCCCGACAGCGTTACCCTGGTGCCGGAGAAGCGAGCCGAGCTGACCACCGAAGGGGGGCTCGATGTCATGCAGCAGCGTCAGGCGCTGCTGAAGCCGGTCGAACTGCTGCGACAGGCGGGAATCATCGTCAGCCTCTTCATCGATCCCGATCTGGAACAGATCAAGGCCGCGCACCGGCTCGGCGCCGAGGTGATCGAAATCCATACCGGCAACTATTGCGACGCGGTCAGTTCCGAGGTGCGCCGCAACGAACTGGCGAGGATCGAGGCTGCCGTGCGCGGGGGACGCAAGCTTGGCCTGGGGATAAGCGCCGGCCACGGCCTCGACTATCGTAATGTCGGCGCCGTCGTCGCCCTGGGCGGTATCGAGGAATATAATATCGGCCACAGTATCGTCTCCCGGGCCGTTCTCGTCGGGATGGAACAGGCGGTGCGGGAGATGGTGGCACTGGTCCGGGGGCGTTAGGGTGGCGCCGGCTGCCGGTCTGGGCGTCGACCTGGCCCGCGTGGATCGCTTCCGCCGGTTGCTGACGGCAGAAAAGGCGGCAGTCATCGACCGGCTGTTCACTGCCGGCGAAAAAGCCTACGCTCTGGCTAAAAAGGATCCGGCACCACACCTTGCGGCCCGCTTCGCCGCCAAGGAAGCGTTCCTCAAGGCGCTCGGACTTGGCCTGCGCCAGGGAATCAGCTGGCAGCAGATGGAAGTGACGCGCGACGAACTCGGCAAGCCGTCATTGCAGCTCA
>DASPGW010000266.1 GCA_035620395.1 Desulfuromonadales bacterium
CAGCGGCTGCTGTCTGACCGTCCAGCCGCTCGGATGGTACCGTCTGCCAGATCGATGTCGGAGTATCCTGTGGAACAGGTGGTGATCGGTGCGTCGACGGGAGGACCGCCGGCCCTGCAGGCCATCTTTTCGGCGATCCAGCGGCCCATTCCGGTCGCCTTTGCCGTTTCCCAGCATATGCCCCCGGGTTTTACCCGGGCCTTCGCCGAACGGCTGAACAAAAGCTCCGCCCTGGAAATTCGGGAAGCCCGTTCAGGTGACGTGGTGCGGCCGGGAGAGGTTCTCATCGCGCCCGGCGGCCGCAATCTGGTATTCCGCCGCAGCGGCGCCGACGTGGTCGCTCAGGTACTCGAACCGTCCCCCGACCAGCGCTATGTCCCTTCGGTCGATGCCATGTTCGAATCGGCCAGCGGTATCTTCGGAGCCAAACTGCTCGGCGTCGTGCTGACCGGAATGGGCAATGACGGCGCGCGGGGCACGGCCGTCATCAAGGAGGGGGGGGGGCAGGCCATCGCCGAGGCCGAGGAGACCAGTGTGGTTTTCGGCATGCCCAAGGAGGCCATTGCCACCGGCAAGGTCGACAAGGTCGTGGCTCTGCCCCAGGTGTGCGGAGAAATTCTTCGCCGCTGCGGTTTCTGAGCTTCATTCGATCTAAAGTGTGGAAATTTTTTCGTTGTGCTGCTAGGATTGCCCCGGCTGCCGGCATGCAATCTGCCCGAGGAGACCTGGAATGACTGAACGTGAAGACGACAAGGTAACGTTGAAAAAAGCCGAGGAATTCCTTCAAGTTTTCAAGAAGGGCGCCGAGTTCACACAGGATCTTCTGAAAGAGAACGAGCGTCTGCGCTATCAGGTTGTGAAACTTGAGGAGACCCTTAAGCACCACGCCGGGGCCGATGCCGCGAACAACCCCGAAGCGCTCAAGCTGCGTCTGCGTATCGACGAACTCGAGCGGGAAAAACAGGAAATCCTCGACCGGATCAAGCAGGTGGAGGCGGAAAACATCAATTTCGCCAACCGGTACGTGGAAATCGAGGAAGAAAACAACAACCTGGCCAACCTCTATATCGCTAGCTATCAGCTGCACTCAACCCTCGACTTCCGCGAAGTTCTCCAGATCATCATGGAGATTATCATCAACCTGATCGGTGCCGAGGAGTTTGCTCTCATGCTCCTCGATGAAAAAACCAACAAGCTGCAGGCTGTCGCCGCCGAGGGTCTGGAAATTTCCGACTTGCCGATGGTCGGTCTCGGTGAGGGGATCATCGGTCAGATGGCCAGGACCGGCGAGAATTACTTCATTGACGATCTCGAGAACTACACCCGCGATTTTCGGCATCCCGTCGTCTGCATCCCCTTGAAAATCAAGGAGCATGTCATCGGCGTGATAGTCATTTACAAGCTGCTGGTGCAAAAAAGCCACTTTGCCGATGTGGATTTCGAGCTTTTTACCCTGCTGGCGGGGCATGCCGCCACCGCTGTCTTCTCTTCCCGGCTTTATTCGGAATCGGAGCGGAAGCTGTCCACCATTCAGGGTTTTATCGATCTGTTGACCAAGTAGGTTCCAGGGAGGGTTTGCATGTCCACATACAAGGTTCTGATCGTTGAAGACTCGCCGACCATGCGCCAGCTGATCGTTTTTGCCCTGAAGCGACTGCGTGGGCTGAACATCGTTGAGGCGAACGACGGGGTCGATGGGCTGAAAAAGCTGTCGAGTGACAAATTCGACCTGATTTTCACCGACATCAACATGCCGATCATGGACGGACTCAAACTGGTGAGCCTGGTGCGTAACGATGCGGGCTACAAGCAGGTGCCCATCGTCATCATCACCACCGAAGGGGCGAGCGAGGACCGGGAGCGCGCTCTGGCGCTGGGGGCAAACGATTACATCACCAAACCGATACAGACCACGCAGATACTCGACGTCGCCAAACGTCTGCTCAATCTCGGCACCTGACCGCTGTCCCCGCAGGCCGGCAAGCCTTCTTCCCTGGCGAGGGTTGACAACTGCCGTGCCTGTTTTGTTTAATATCCGGGTTCGACCGACTGTTGCCGGTCTGCCTTATCCTGACCACCATGGAGGCTCTTTTGGCAAAAGAAGAAGCAATCGAAGTTGAGGGTAAAGTCCTCGAACCTCTCCCCAACGCCATGTTCCGGGTCGAACTGGACAACGGCCACGTCGTGCTGGCACATATTTCCGGCAAGATGCGCAAGTTTTACATCCGCATCCTTCCCGGCGACCGCGTGACCG
>DASPGW010000267.1 GCA_035620395.1 Desulfuromonadales bacterium
ATCTAAACTTCCTTAGCCTTTTGAAAAGATGAGATTATGAAAACACAACTTTTTATTTTTTTCATTTGTATTTTATTTCTTTTTGGTTGCGCCACGAAGAATCCGACATCAGCCACCCTTGGCCACTTTAAAGATAATCTCTCAGTTTTTGAAAGAGCCACTCCTACTGTAGATGAAACTAAAAATTTTAAATTCGAAAAAATTGCCTTTAATAAAAAGCATTTTTTCAGAATCACAAAGGACGACCAAGTATTTGAGTTTGATTCTGGTAGAAGTTTTTTTAAGGCATTTGAAATACCTACTGATAATGAAATTATCAACGTAAGGTTAAAGAGCTTCGCTGTTGAAGATAATTTCAGGATAATAGGAAAAATAGACTACTATATATTTTATCCATTTATCGCCTTTTTAGATTCTAATATGAATTTTACCAGAGCGACAACTCCAGAAATGTTAATTAGTATTGGCATTTTTAATATGTTCAATTTCGAAAATGGCGGTCTCGAAATGAACTTCACAATTGATCAAAAAGAGTTTAATGAAAAGTACATTGTTGTGTATACAAAAGAAAAATACATTGATGATTCCGAATCTGTTGTTATTGGATCAAATTCTACTTTTTACAATACGGTTCCCGGGGGAGGAGGTAGTGTCATGGTTATTCCCAGTGACGTTGATACTACCTTTTCAAATAATGACGAAAAAGCATCGCCATTTGGACAACTTAGAATTACTTTGTCCCCCCAACAATAAAGATATATACAAGGTGGAGCGGGCGGTCATGGGCAATTCTCCAATGGGCCTCATCAGTTCGGTTCTGTGCTGCACGCCCGCTAAATGTTCACGTTAAGGCTGTAGGAAAATCATTCTCATAAATCACTGTCCTGGAGACAGAAATGGCCATTCTTATTGATGGCTACATTCCGAACACGAAAATGGCCACCTCGGCTTGACGGGGTGGCCACTGCTATTAAGGCATTGCGGGGACAGTATCCGCCCGCTGCCGATTTTCAGCATATAGTTTATAGACGGTCGACCTGGCGATGCCGTAGTGTTCGGCGATTTCTTTCTTGCTGCAGCCGGGCGCCTCGAAGTCCTTGATCAAATCCTGGATCTCCTTTTTGGCCAATTTGGGTTTTGCACCGAATTTCACGCCGCGCGCCTTTGCTTTCTCTCTGCCCTCCATGGACCGCTCTCGAATCAGTTCCCGCTCGAACTCCCCGATGGCTGCAAGGATGTTGAACTGCAGCCGGCCATACATGGTGGTTGTGTCTATCCCCTGGTCGAGGACCACCAAATCCACCTGCTTGGCCTCCAGCGTCTGGACGATGCCGGCCAGATCCACGACCGAGCGGGCAAGACGATCCAGCTTGGTTACCACGAATACGTCTCCAACCCGCACGAAATCGAGAGCGTTTTTGAGCTCCGGCCTACCCTTGGTTGATTTGCCGGAGACCTTTTCATGGAAAACCCGGTCGCAATCTGCGAGGCGATCAAGCTGAACATCGAGTTTTTGCCCAGACGAACTGACCCTTGCGTACCCAATTCGCATTCCTGTTGCCATGGCGACCTCCTTTCATTTACGTCGTGATGATTTGACTTGCCGCTGCTCTTGGTTGCCTCTATAATCTTACCAGTAAGAAAACCAAGGAGAATTCTATGGGAACGCTGGCAACAACCAAAATGTCGTCAAAGGGGCAAGTTGTTATCCCTGAAGAGGTACGCAAGCGGCTCAATCTTAAAGCCGGAGCCCAGTTCGTCGTCGTTGGAGAAAATGACGTCGTCATCCTGAAGGCGATCTCGCCACCATCCATTCATGAGTTTGATGATCTTCTTGCGAAAGCCCGGCAGCAAGCCAAGACGGCCGGCCTCAAGCAGGTGGATATTCAGGAAGCGATTATCAAGGCGCGAGGGCGCAAGTGAGAATCGTTCTGGATACCAATGTGTTCATCTCCGGAATTTTCTTTTCCGGGCCACCGCACCGAATCCTTCAGGGTTGGAGAGAGGGGCGGATTCAGTTGGTACTTACGCCTGAGATATTTGAGGAATACCAGAGGGTGGCAGCAGTTTTACATGAGAAGTTCCCCTCGGTGGATTTAACCAGACTGCTGGACTTGGTGGTCATCGAAGCCGAAATGTGTCAGGCTGAGCCACTCGCTGAGGCCGTCAGCGCAGACCCGGACGACGACAAGTTTATTGCCTGTGCCTTGTCCAGCGGCAGCAAGTTGATTGTCAGTGGGGATAAGCATCTTCTTGATGTGAATAGCTACCGGGGAATTGAAATACTCAAGCCGAGACCTTTTATTGACAAGTATTTACTCGACTAATTCAAAGTTCTGAGAGGGGTCAAGTTGGGTTGGAAATCTCGCATTGAAGGGATACCAAGACACTGGCAATCCCCTCCCTCTTAGTCGTCGAGGGCGATCTGATACAACATGCAAACGGTAGTGACATTGACAATTAAACCCTGCATAGGTTAAATGGAATACCGTGAAAATCGCGAATCGCGGGCGTTTTCGGGGGAAAGTGATGGGGCAACCGCCGCCGGGTCAACAGGAAGCTGGCCGGCGGCGTTAGTCATTCGGGGTGAGGAGCCTGCAAATCGAAACCCGCCTCCAGGACCTCGGTATCAGTTGAGGCTGATTCATCGAAGTGAGGTCATGAGATGGTCGTTCGAAGAATGAAATGCCTTTGGCTTTTAGTGTTCTGCATCCTCGTCAGCGGTTGCATCTTTCACTCTGCACCTCCCGACAATGTCGGATTCCTGTCGGTGGAAAGCCTCAGAGAGTTGGAGGGCGTTTTCCGGAACCTAGGTGAAAGTGACGCCGAAAGGCAGCCGGTTTATCTATCGTCCTTGATCTGGAAGTCCAGCGACATCGCTCACAGTGCCATCACGGCAGTCGAAGTCAGAGTGCCGGATGCAGAATCCTTGATTGTTAGGGCTCTCCGTGATGACAAAATCGAGAAGGAGGATATCTTTGTTAGGGAACGGGACTTCAGAATCCGCCATGGGCGAATTCAGTTGAACCGTCAGTGGGCGCTGCTCAATTATGGCAGCGGTGACCCTCTGGTGGGTCCCCGCTACGAGAGCTATGAGATTGGACTCGATGCGAAAGGGGACGGAAAGTACCGCTCGCACGGTGCCGGCGCTGGATTGATCTTCCTGTTTTTTCCCGTCGCTATCTCCGATACCCAAGAGGTGCGGTTCATCAGACTCGAACAATAAATCCAATTTTTCACCACATCTAAAACAGCTTATGGCCAAACCTGATTCCTTGGCTTGGCCTTTCTTAAATGTTGCTCCAGAATGCAATCCCACTTGACCTCTGGATTTATAAAACCCCAAGAGGGCATATGCATGTAATGTCCAAATCGGGCGAACTGGATTCAAATAAGAACCGGCGGATGCAATTGCAAAGGGGACGGCCATTCCAGCCGTCCCCTTTTCGTTTCGCCTTGCCCCAACGGTCAATCGACGATTTTCACTCCCGCCCCCCGCAGCTTTTTGACAGCCTCCTTCTCCCCTTCCTTCGTCAAGGAGCGGGTGGCAGCCTTTATAACGCTCGCCTCGAACCCCTCCGCTCGCGCGCCCAGCGCCGATTCCATGACGCAATATTCCAGAACCAGGCCGCCCAGCCAGAGGTGCTTCACCCGGTCTTTCCGGAGCAAGGCGGCAAATCCTGTCTCCTTGAAGGCCGAATACTGGTCGAAATCGAATCGCACACCCGAAGTAACCAGCACCACGTCGGGGGGAAGTCTAAGATCGGGATGGAATCTGGCCCCTTCGGTGTCCTGCAGGCAGTGGGGGGGCCACTCTCCCCCTTCCGCCTGGAAGCTCACGTGGCGCTGCGGATGCCAGTCCCGGGAAGCATAAACGGGGATTCCCAATTCCTGCGCCGCCTCGATCCAGCGGTTGAGTACAGGGACAACCTTATCCCCTTCCGGCGCCGGCAGAGCTCCCCCGGGACAGAAATCGACCTGCACATGCACCACCAGCACCCCGTCCCCCTTTTTCAAGGCCTCCCTCGGCTCGACCATCTCTCCTCCTTTGCCCCTCCGCCGTGCAGATTCAGCGCCGTTTCGAGTGAACTTTACCGCAACCCGCGCCCCTGTCCAGCACCGGGCCTTCGGCAACAGGGACAACCTGAGGAGAACTTCCTGCCGGCGGTTGCAGGCAGGCTGAAACGTTATAAATTTTAATTCAGGCTCAGCGAAGGAGGAGAGCCCTCGCATGCATGCCGCATCAAGCGACGACCGAACGGTCCGGAGAGCGCTGCGCTTCCTGGAGACTCTGCTGGCGGGCTACCGCAACACCCCTTATGCCGTGCGCTTCTGGGACGGGACGCTCTGGAATCCCGGCGGCGGGGAACCCCGTTTCACCCTGGTTCTGCGGCATCCCGGCGCCCTGCGCCGGATGTTCCTGGCGGCAAACGAGCTCACCCTCGGTGAAGCCTACATCTACGACGATTTCGACGTCGAGGGGGACCTCGAGGCGGGAATCAGCTTCGCCGACTACCTGTTCGAACTGCGCCAGGGTTTGCCCGAAAAACTGCGCAACGCGCGCTACCTGCTGAGCCTGCCGGCCCGGGAGCGTCCCGGCTCCCTGCGCCAGGCGGCTCGTCTGGCGGGGCAGGCCCATTCCCGGGAGCGCGATTCGCAGGCGATCACCTACCACTACAACGTCTCCAACGACTTCTACCGCCTCTGGCTGGACGAGCGGCTGGTCTACTCCTGCGCCTACTTCGCGGCGCCCGACGATTCCCTCGAGGCGGCCCAGGAGCGCAAGCTCGACTATCTCTGCCGCAAGCTGCGCCTGCAGCCGGGAGAGCGGCTGCTCGACCTCGGCTGCGGCTGGGGCGGGCTGATCCTGCATGCGGCCAGGCATTACGGCGTGGAAGCCTTCGGCATCACCCTCAGCGAGCCGCAGGCCGAGCTGGCCAACGAACGCATCCGGGCGGCCGGACTGGCGGGGCGCTGCCGGGCGGAGGTGCTGGACTACCGGGAAGTCGACGAGGCGGCGGGGTTCGACAAGCTGGTCAGCGTCGGGATGTTCGAACACGTCGGCCAGGTCCGCCTGCAAGATTATTTCGCCAAGGCCTGGCGGCTGCTGCGGCCCGGCGGCGCCTTTCTCAATCACGGCATCGCCAAGAGCCTGGCCCGGCCATTGCCGGAAGGACCGTCGTTCATCGACCGCTACGTCTTTCCCGACGGCGAACTGCTGCCCATTGCCACCACCCTGCGCACCGCCGAGAGCTGCGGCTTCGAGATCCGCGACCTGGAGAGCCTGCGCGAGCACTACCTGCTGACCCTGCGGCAGTGGATCGGGCGTCTGGAGGCGAGTCATGAAGAGGCGGTCCGCCTCACCGACGAAGTGACCTACCGGGTCTGGCGCCTCTACATGGCCGCCTGTGCCTACTGCTTCCGCACCGGCAGCCTCAACCTCTACCAGGCGCTGCTGGTCAGGCCGGACGGCGACGACAGCCGGCTGCCGCTGACCCGGGCGGATTGGTACACAGGCTGAGCAAAAGAAAAAAGGAGCCCCCAAAGGCTCCTTTTTTCGCGTAACGGCTGGAAACGGGGGCTACGCCTCGTACACCAGCGTGCGGATCAGGCCGATGGTCGAGCCCTCTTCGTTGGTGGTCGCGTCGCTGACCGAGATCACCTTCTGGATGTTGTTCTCACGAAGGAAGGCGTTCACGCGCGCATCGAGTTCGTTCAATTCCCGCTGGGTCTTGAAAGCTTCCAGGGGTTCACCGAAGGTTTTGACCTTGATCATGACGCCTCCTTGTCGACAAGAGTTGTTCAGACCTGAACCACGGACTTGACGCCGGGAACCTTCTCCTTCAGCGTCCGCTCGATCCCCATCTTCAGGGTCATGGTGGACATCGGGCAGGAACCGCAGGCCCCTTTCAGCCTGACGCTGACCACGCCGTCTTCGGTCACGTCGACCAGTTCGACGTCGCCGCCGTCGGCCTGCAGGGCGGGACGGACCAGTTCCAAAGCAGCCTGTACTTTTTCTTTCATGGGATGGACCTCCTCTGTTGGTGTTGCAAGTATAGCCCCCCGGCGGGGGGACGCAAGAGCGGGTTTCAGAAACCGGCCGACGGCAGCGGAATCGACTGCAGGGACCGGGAGCAGAGCAGTTCGGGGGAACCGACCCCCTTGCCCTGGATGAGGACCTTGAAGGTCTCGCCCATGCCGCCGTCGGGCAGGATCAGGTTCTTGAGGGTCAGGCGCAGGGCGCGGGCGTTCTTTTCGTCCGGCTCCCGAGCCTGCAGCTCGATCAGCGCCTCGACGAAGCCGAGCGCCAGCAGGAACCGGTATTGCTCGCCGAGCCAGAGGGGGGCGAGGCCCACCTCTTCGCCGGCGCGCTGCAGGGCGGTAAAGTCGACGTGGGCGGTGATGTCCTGGCAGCCGACATGCCGGTAGGGGTTCTCACCCGAGCTATGCCTATGGTAGCACATCAGGGTGCCGTTGCGCCGCCAGGGGGCGTAGAGCTCCGCGGCCGGGTAGCCGTAATCGACGGTCAGCACGAAGCCCCGCCCGAGCAGCCGGCCGACCTCCTGCATCCAGCGCACCGCCTGCAGGTTGACCTCGGCCCGGTTGCCCTCGACCGGCGCCGTCCCCAGCCAGCGGAAATGTTCGGCAATCGCCGGTGTCGAGAGCGGGTGCAGCTCTTCGGCAAAGCCGTCGCCGGCCGCCACCACATACACCTCTTTCAATTCACCTTCGTGCTTTTCCACGACATGCACGGGGAAGGCGTCGGCCAGCTCGTTGGAGAGGACGCACCCCGCCATCCCGGCGAGTTCCTCCAGCGTGCACCAGCCGAGCCGCTCGCGGTGCCCGGCGAGCTGCTGCGCCTGGCGCGCCCGGTTGTCGGGGCTGATTTCCACCAGTTGATAGCGCAGCTGGGCGTAGAAGTCGGGGGCCTCGGCGCGGACGGCATCGAGGATGTCGAGGGCCAGGTGCCCCTCCCCGGCTCCCTGCTCGGCGACGGTGAACGCTCCCCGCCCGAGCAGCTCCCACATCTGGCGCAGCTGCCTGGCGATGAGACGGCCGAACAGGGCATGGACGCTGCTGGAGGTGAAGAAATCCCCCTCCCGGCCGATCCGGCTGCGGGGCGCCATGTAATAGCCGTATTCGGGATGATACAGGCAGAGGGCCATGAACTCGGCAAAAGGGATGCCGCCTCCCGCCTCGGCAATGCGGCGGCGGATCAGCTCTTCGAGTTCCGGCTTGCTCTCGGTGGCGGTCGTGGTCATGCGGTCGCTTCCTTTGGCCAGTGGAAAGAGGGGGGATTTTAACCTAGAGGGGGAGAGATGACAAGGGGGAGGAGCCGGGAAAATTTGGTGAAGGTCCGGGCCGGGAAAATTGACCGATGACGCGGGGGGAGCGCGGATCGGGGGCGCCGGCGTAAAATGAAGTCAGGAAGCACTCCATTCGGGAGGCGCAACGATGAAAGAGGCGGAACTGAAAGGGATATGGGACAGGATACGGGGCGTGGTCATGGAGCTCGGCGGAGAATTGACCGGGGACGGGCGGGAGTTCGCCGCCGGCCAGCGCGAAGAGCTCATCGGCAAGCTGGAGGAGTACTACGGCATGAGCCGCGCGGAGGCGCAGCGGGAGGTGGAGAAATTCTTCGAGCGGGAACAGTAGGGCAGAGGCGAGGCTGGTTGGTGCCCCTTTTTCGTCCGCCCCGGCATCACCTCAATCCTCCCCGTCTTCGGAGTCGCTCCGGAGCAGGGAGGCGCGGCGCACCGGACGGTTGCCGAAACGCTCCGCCAGCCGGTCGAGGGACCGGTCGAGGTCGGCGAGCCGCTGGCTCTTCTCGTCCGGGAAGAGGGTAGCCTGGCCCTGCGCCGCCGGCTCCGGCTCGCCCACGCTCAGGCCGAGCAGACGCACCGGGCGGCTGCCTGCCTCGGTCCTGGCCAGCAACTCGAGTCCCGCCCGGTAGAGGAGCAGCCCGTTGGCGGTCGGTTCCGCAAGGGTCAGCCGGCGGGTGACCGTCTCGAAATCGCCGTAGCGGACCTTCAGGGTGACGACGCGCCCTGCCAGGCCCTGGCGGCGCAGCCGGGCGGCCACCTTTTCGGCCTGGGCCAGCAACTGGCGCTGCAGGGCTTCGCGGCTGGTCAGGTCGGCGGCGAAGGTCGCCTCGGCGCCGAAGGATTTGGCCGGCTGGTCGACCTCGACCTGCCGGTCGTCCTCGCCGCGGGCCAGGCGGTAGAGGCGCCCGCCCCAGACGCCGAAGAGGCGGACCAGCTGCGCCTCCGGCAGCCGGCGCAGATCCGCCACGCTGCGGCAGCCGAGCCGCTGGAGCTGCTCCGCGGCCTTGGCGCCGACGCCCCAGATCCGCTCGACCGGCAGGGGGAGAAGGAAGGCGTCCACCTGCTCCGGGGCGATCTCCAGCAGGCCGTCCGGCTTGGCACTCTCCGAGGCGAGCTTGGCCAGAAACTTGTTCGGCGCCACCCCGGCGCTGACCGCCAGACCCAGCTCCGCCCGGACCTCCCGCCGGATCCGCGCCGCAATCGCCGCCGCCGGGCCGAAGAGGCGCTCGCAGCCGGCCACATCCAGAAAGGCCTCGTCCACCGACAGCGGCTCGATGCGGTCGGTGTAGCGGGCAAAAATGCCGAAGACCTGCCGCGAGACCTCCTGGTAGCGCGCCATGCGCACCGGCAGCACCACCGCCTCGGGGCAGAGCCGCACGGCCCGGCGCATCGGCATGGCCGACCGCACCCCGAAGGGCCTCGCCTCGTAGGAGCAGGCCGAGACCACGCCCCGCTCCAGGCTGCCGCCGACGATCACCGGCCGGCCGCGCAACGCAGGGTTGTCCAGCTGCTCCACCGACGCGTAGAAGGCGTCCATGTCGAGATGGATGATGCTGTTGGTCATGGTGCGGCCTGACGTTGGAGGGGCAAGAAGGTTTGACGGGAGGGATTCTGGCATGTTCAGGGGCGGGAGGCAAGATGCCAGGCAAGTTCGCAAATTGGGAAACAGGATGAAGCCTGAATTTATCCTTCGCCCAGTTGGTAAAAACGTGCCAGCAGATCGTGTTTAACCTGTCGATGAAAGCCAACCGTTTCGGAATCGCCCCGGCCGCCGCCCCTGAAGAGGGCCCTCATATTCCTTGCCGAGACGGTCCTCGCCAAACTCCCGTCATCTATCTGGCGCCTTACCAACAGATACCGCGGCCAGATTTGGTCGCTACCCGGCTATCGCTCCCTCCCCGCTTCATGCCAGGCTTTCCTGACCGGCGAGAGCAGGTACTCCAGCACGGTGCGATCCCCGAGGCGGATCTCCGCTTGAGTTTGCATGCCGGCGGTGAGTTGGTAATGCTCACCGCCCGTATCCAACCGCATAGATTTCAACGCCACCAGCGCCCGGTAGACCAGCGGCTGGCCTTTCCGCGCCGCGTCGGCCGGTGAACTGGCATTGCCCGTGGCAGCAGTGTCCGCCGCGTCGGCGCTCACATGTTCGACCATCCCGTTGAGCATGCCGTATTTCTGAAAGGGGAAGGCGGCGAACTTGAGTTTCACCGGCTGCCCCTTTCGGACAAAGCCGATGTCTTCGTTGGAGACCCAGACCTCGGCCCGCAGGGTCTCTTCCTTCGGCACCAGGGTAAGGAGCACGGTGCCGGGCTGCACAACGGTGCCGGCGGTGTGCGTGGCAAGGTCCTTCACGATGCTCTCCTGCGGCGCCCTCAGCTCCATGAGCCCCCTGCGATGTGCCTGTTTGGTCACTTCCAGGACGAGTTTGTCGGCTTGCCCCTGGATATCGTTACGCTCTGCGTAGAGTTGACGTCGATGATCGGATTCGATCTGGGCGAGCCTCTTCTCGGATAGCTGGATGCTCGCCCGAGCCGATTCGATCACAGCTTCCTGGGTGCGCAACTCCTGCTCCTTCTCGATGCGTTCCCGCCGTTTGTCGCTGGCCTCGCTCGGGGCCACGATGCCGTCCTTGAAGAGCTTATCGAAGGCCTCCTCCTGTTCGCGGTAATGGGGCAGAATGTCGGCAAGTTTCTTCTTTACCGCTTCGGCCGCCGCGAATTCATGTTTTGCCTTGAGGAGCCGGGAGCGTTCTTCGGCCAGCGCCGCTTCCAGCGCCGCGCAATTGGCGCGGTACTGGGCTTCGACCTCGCGGGCGAGGCCCAGGGGGTCTTGCGCTTCGGCCTGGAAGGGCTGGCCGGAGAGTTCCGCGTCGATACGGCGCAACGTCAGGCGCTTGCGCCGGGAGTCGGCTTCGAGGGACCTTTCATCCGCTTCGGTGATGAGGGCATCCATGCGCATCAGCACCTGACCGGCATGGACCACCTCTCCTTCCCTGACCAGGATTTCCTTGACGATGCCGGCCTCCGCCGGCTGCACGATCTTGACGTAGCTCTCCGGCACCAGCTTGCCTTCGGCAACGGCGACGATATCGAGCCGGCCGACGAGCGCCCAGACCAGGAGCCCGGCAAGCAGGATGAGAAGAGCCCATAAAACCTTTCGTCCCATGGGATTGGGTGCTGATTCCTGCAGACGGAGCAGAGGCGGGGAAAAGTCGAGCGGGTCGGCCATTCAAAAGATCCGTTCTGAAAGGTTGCGTTGTGCATGGATGCGGCGGGGTCGAAACAAACCCCGCCGCATCGGACAGCCATTACAGCCGTTTCACTCCATCCTTCAAGCCCTTGAAGTCCTGCAGGTTGGTACCGGACCCTCCTGCCAGCGAGAGGGCGTCCGACCCGAAGGCGCATGTGGAGCCCAGGAACCCACCTGCCGCTTGTCCCAGATGGGCGATGTCGGCGCCTCGATTGTCATGTTGCCAGACGCCGTGGTCGTACCGCGCCGCCTCATCGGCCAGGGCGCGGTTCATCGCCTGCCAGCGGATAAAGATTTCATTTCCGCCCTGGCTGTTCCCGGGTTTCTGGCCGAACACCGAGAAGTGCTCCTCCAACCGGCTCACGTCGAGATAGCTTGACGGCCTGGCCGTCTCCTGAGCTGAGTCGGCCTCGTTGGCGGCATCGCTCGCGGCCAGGCCAAATCCCTTGCCGTCGTCTTCGCCGCGCCCCTGCCGGCTCCTGGCCCCGGGATGTCCGGGCGATGTGCCCGGCCCGTCGTTGAAGTTGGTATCGTGTCCCGCCGGCGCCGCATCCACGCCATTGCCCACCCCTTGATTGCCGTGACTGACCGACAGGCGGAAGACATCCGACGTCGAAAGGCTTCCCTCGGTGCTGCCCGTGGCGGCCACCCGGTCGGTCGCGGTGACCCGGATCTCCACAGAGCCGACCGCCTTCGGCGTCTTTCCGGCGAAGGTCTGGGTGGCGGCGTCGAAGGTGAGCCAATCCGGCATAGGCGAGCCATCCGCCAAGGTGACCGTATAATCCAGCGTGTCGCCCTGGTCGACGTCGATGAAGCTGCCGGCTGGCATCTGCCAGGAGACGGGCTTGTTGAAGGTAAAGTCCTGATCGGCCAGCGGCGACACCAGGATCGGCGCGTCGTTGGTTCCGCTTACCCGGATGTCCAGCGTGGAGGCGGTCTCGACGATGCCGTCCGTCGCGGCATAGTCAAAATGATCGATCACTTCCGCTGTGCGGCCCAGCGACTGGACCGCCGAAGCGGCGTTATCGAGGTTATAGGTGTAGCTGCCGTCCGCCGCCAGGGCGAGGGAGCCGTAGTCGCCCGCATGGGCGCCGGGCACCGCTACCCCGAGGACGGTGCCCGCATCGATGTCGGAATCGTTGGCGAGGACGTTGCCGCTGGCGGAGACCAGCGCGTCCTCGACGACATCTGCCGTATCGGGAGCGACGACGGGCGCGTCGTTCATGCCGACGATGCTGACCTCCACCGTTCCGGAGGCCTGGGCGCCCTTGTCGTCGCTGATGGTGTAGGCGAAGCGGTCCTGCAGCACGTCGCCCGCGGCGAGTTCCTGGAAACGATTGCCGATATCGTAGGCGATCTCGCCATCCACCAGGGAGACCAAGGCGCCGACCGCCGATTCTCCGACGGAGAGCACGCTCAGCACGTCGCCCGGATTCGGATCGGTGTCGTTGGCCAGCAGATCGCCGGTCGGGAACCTCAGGGGGCCGCCATCCTCGTAGACCGTGATACTGTCGGTATGGGCCACCGGCGGCCGGTTGATCAGCAGCTCGATGCCGGCGCGGTCGAGCACCGTGCCGTCGTCGAACTCCATGGCATTGAGCCCTTCCCCGGTCTGCAGGAACCAGTCGGTCAGGACGAAGGTGTCGGTGGCGCCGAGAACCCGCACGATCATGTCGTCCCCCACCCGATCCGCCTCCAGGTCGAACTCGGTCAGGCCGCTGCCCACGTAGAGGGTATTGTGCCCCTGGGCGTCCACGATGCGGTCGTTGCCGTCGCCGAGACGAAAGACGTAGCGGTCGTCTCCTGCACCGCCCAGCAGGGTGTCGTCCCCCCGGCCGCCTTCGAGGAGGTCGTTGCCGCCGCCGCCCGCCAGGGTGTTGGCCCCGGCGTTGCCGACCAGCCGGTTGCCCAGCTCGTTGCCTGTGCCGTCGATGGCCGCGGTGCCGGTGAGGACCAGGTCCTCGACGTTGGCGCCGAGGGTGTGGCTGACGCTGGCCAGCACGGTATCGGTACCGGCGCCGGCGGCCTCCACCACCATATCCCCGGCGTTGTCCACCACGAAAGTATCGTCGCCGAGGCCGCCTGCCAGGGTGTCGGCACCCAGACCGCCGTCGAGGAGGTCGTTGCCGCCGCCGCCGGCGAGGGTGTTGGCGGCGCTGTTGCCGGTGAGGACGTTGTCCAGGGCGTTGCCGGTGCCGTCGATGGCCGCGGTGCCGGTGAGGACGAGGTTCTCGACATTGGCCGCCAGAATTTGGCTGACGCTGGCCAGCACGGTGTCGGTCCCTTCCCCGGCCGATTCCACCACGGTGTCGCCTGAGTGGTCGACGATGTAGGTGTCGTCGCCGGTGCCGCCGATCAGCGTATCGGCACCCGAGGCGCCGTCGAGGGTGTTGGCGCCGCCGTTGCCGATGATGATGTTGGCCAGCGCGTTGCCGGTGCCGTCGACGTCGGCACTACCGGTCAGCACCAGGTTTTCGACATTGGCGGTCAGGGTGTAGCCCAGTTCCGTCCGCACGGTGTCGATGCCGGCATCGGCCGCCTCGACGACCATGTCGCCAAGGTCGTCCACCAGGTAGGTGTCATTGCCGCTGCCGCCCTGCATGAGGTCGGCACCCAGGCCGCCGTCGAGGGTGTCGTCGCCGCCGTTGCCGATCAGGGTGTCGTCCCCCTCCAGGCCGTTCAGGACGTTGTCGCCGCCGTTGCCGGTGAGCACGTTGCCGAAGGCGTCACCCGTCCCGTCGATTGCGGCTGAACCGGTCAGGATCAGGTTCTCGACATGATCGCCCAGCACGTAGGCGATGCTGGCCTGGACGGTGTCGATGCCCTCGCCCGCGGCCTCGACGACCATATCGCCCGCGTCATCGACCATGTAGGTATCGTCACCCGTGCCGCCCGCCATGAAGTCGGCACCCGTGCCGCCGTTCAGGGTGTCGTTGCCGCCCTCGCCGAACAGCCGGTCGGCGCCGCTACCGCCGTTCAGGAGATCGTGGCCATCGCCACCGACCAGGGTGTCGTCACCGCTCTCGCCGGCAAGGGTGTTGGCGCCGGCGTTGCCGGTGATCACGTTGTCCGCGGCATTGCCGGTTCCGTTGATGTTGGTCGTACCGGTAAGGGTCAGGTTCTCGATGTTGGCGCTCAGGGTGTAGCTGGCACTGGAGTACACCGTATCGGTGCCGTCGTCGGCCGCCTCCACCACGGCGTCGGCGGAGTGGTCGACGATGTAGGTGTCGTCGCCGGCACCGCCCACCAGCGTATCGGCACCGGAACCGCCATCGAGGACGTTGGCTCCGCTGTTGCCGGTGATCACGTTGGCGAGCGTGTTGCCCGTGCCGTTGAGGTCGGCCATCCCCGTGAGCGTCAGATTCTCGACGTTGGCGGTCAGGGTGTAGCTGATGGTCGACTGGACGAGGTCGGTCCCTTCGTTCAGGTTTTCGGTCACCAGGTCGCCGGCGCTGTCGACGAGGTAGGTGTCGTTCCCAAGACCGCCGGCCATGATGTCGGCGTCCTCCCCCCCGTCCAGAGTGTCGTTGCCGGTGTTGCCGGTAAGCGTGTCGTTGCCGGAGAGGCCGGAAAGAACGTTGCTGCCGGTGTTGCCGACGATGACGTTATCGAGGGCGTTGCCGGTGCCGTTGATGGCGGCAGTACCGGTGAGGGTGAGGTTCTCGACATTGGCGGCAAGCGTGTAGCTGACGCTCGCCTGCACCGTGTCGATCCCCTCGCCTTCGAGCTCGGTGACCCCGTCGCCGGCATTGTCGACGATATAGGTGTCGTTGCCGCTGCCGCCGGCCATCGCGTCGGCGCCCGTGCCGCCGTCGAGGATGTCGTTCCCCTCGCCGCCGAGCAGGGTATCGTTGCCGGCATTGCCGTAGAGGGTGTCATTGCCGGCCCGGCCGTCCAGGACGTTGGCACCGCTGTTGCCGGTGATCACGTTGCCCAGTTCGTTGCCGGTGCCGTCGATGCTGGCCGAACCGGTGAGGGTGAGGTTCTCGACGTGGTCGGTCAGGGTGTAGGTGATACTCGACTGCACCAGGTCGGTTCCCTCGCCCGGATTTTCCGTCACCGCGTCCCCGGCGTGGTCGACGACGTAGGTGTCGTTACCGCTGCCGCCGGCCATCGCGTCGGCGTCGGCGCCCCCGTTCAGAGTGTCGTTGCCGGCATTGCCGAACAGCTGATCGCTGCCCGCCTCGCCATTGAGAATATCGTTGCCGTCGCCGCCGACCAGGATGTCGTCCCCCGCGCCAGCCGTGAGCGTGTCGTCCCCCGCGCCGCCGTCCAGGACGTTGGCGCCGCCGTTGCCGGTGATCGCGTTATTGAGGACATTGCCGGTGCCGTCGATGTCCGCGGTGCCGGTCAGGGTGAGGTTTTCGACATTGGCCGTCAGGGTGTAATCGATGCTCGACTGCACCGTATCGGTGCCGGCATTGACCGCCTCGGCGACCACGTCGCCGACGTTATCGACCACGTAGATATCGTTGCCCGCTCCTCCCTGCATGGTATCGGCGCCGGCGCCACCGTCGAGGGTGTCGTTGCCCGAGTTGCCGATCAGGGTATCGTTCCCCTCCAGGCCGGAGAGGACGTTGGAGCCGCTGTTGCCGGTAATCACGTTGTCCAGGGAGTTACCCGTGCCGTTGATGCCGGCAGATCCCGTCAGCGTCAGGTTCTCCACGTTCGCCGTCAACGCGTAGCTGACGCTCGCCTGCACCGTGTCGATCCCCTCGCCTTCGAGCTCGGTGACCCCGTCGCCGGCATTGTCGACGATATAGGTGTCGTTGCCGCTGCCGCCGGCCATCGCGTCGGCGCCCGTGCCGCCGTCGAGGATGT
>DASPGW010000268.1 GCA_035620395.1 Desulfuromonadales bacterium
GTCTTGTTGTATCCGGCCGGCAGGATGTTCTGCTCGAACTGGACCACTTCTATTTCATAATTGTTTGCCGTGCCGGTGGTGGGCATCGGTGGTGGGATCTGCAGCGGCGTCACGAACTTCGGGACGGTGGTCACGTCGAGCGTGCCGCCGGGCAGCGGCTCCGCCAGGCCGCTGCCGACCCCGATCAGCAGCACCGACGCTGCCGCCAGGAAACCGGCTTGCCAGGGGAAAAGCTTCTGTTTCATTGGGTTCCTCCTTGAATTCTACGAACGGGTTTGCGGATGAGGAGGTCCGGCTCTCCGGAATCTCCCGCCTCTCTTTTTACGATCGATTCTTTGGCTTACCGGTCCCCCACCCCCCTTCCTTGCGGCATTCCGTGAAAACAACCCATTTTTTCCTGCTCACCGGGAACTGCTCTGGATAAATAAAACGTTGAATGTTCTTATATCGCTCAAAAGAATTTTTTCTCCCTCAGAATTGCTTTTCTTTCACTAGAAATTATCAATAAATAAGATTGATTTCCAATTTCATCGGACAGAATGGCATCCTCTCCGGAGGGAAAGGTGGACGCATTTCTACAGTCTCAGAATTGGTGCGATATCCAGGGCAGAATGGCGGAACGCTAGGTCGTGCGGGGCTTTTGGCGAGAGAAACGGTAATAAGAGGGGGTGGTGCCTTCGAAGACCCTGAACCACCGGGACATGTTGTTCAGGCTGCCGAAGCCTGATTTTGCGGCCACGGCGGAGATGTTGAGATCGTCTCTTTGCAGCAGCCGCTTCGCCTTCTGCACCCGCTGATAGCAGACGAAGCGCATCGGGCTCATTCCAAGCAACTCCCGGAAGGTCCGGCAGAAATGATGGGGACTGAGTCCCGCCTCCCGGGCCATGGTATCCAGGCAGAGGCTCTCCTGGAGATGCTCTTCCATGTGGACGAGGACGCGGAGGATGTTCGGCGGGAGATAGGGCTCTGCGGCGGCCTTTCGGGCCGGGCCGGCGAGGTCTTCATCCAGAGGGACGCAAACACGCCTTTCCCCGCCTCTCCTGCGCAAGCCCAGGAGATTGTCGACATGGGCCTTGAGCCTGACCACGTCGAAGGGACGCCGGAGATAGTCGCGGGCACCGAGGCGGAAGGCGCTGACGGCCAGCTCTTCCGAGCCCGTTTCGGCCAGGAAAAGTACCGGGACGGCGGGGATGGAGGACTTGATCTGATGCAACAGTTCCAGGGCGGAGGCGGGATCGGAACCGGCGTCGAGAAGTACCAGGTCCCATTGCTCTTTCTGCAGCATGGTGATGGCCTTGCCGGCGACGGTCAGCTGCACCTTCCCGCCCAGAGGCAGGTGGCGGTAAACATCGTGCAAGTCGCTTTCGGCGACGACCAGCAGAAAGGCCTGTTGCATGTTTCGATCCCCGGTTCCTGCCAATGAAAGGACCTTCAGTCGGCGTTCATTGGATAACTTTATACCCATGATAACAAGGAATTCAATGGGGGGATTTCCCCTATTTGCAGGGGGAAATCCCTACCTGTCCCCGAAGCGACGGGTCAGACCCTGGCGGACGGCGGGCAGGATGGCCTCCCGCACCCCCGGCCGCAGATCGATGAGGCTCTCGGCCAGCCGGCGGATCAGGGTGGTCTTGCCGCAGCCGGGCTGGCCGGTGATAAACAGGTGGCAGGGATTCAAGGTCATGCGTTTTCCTTCTCCCATTTCTCCGTGTTGGGACGGATTCCAAAGCAGACCCTACGGAGTTTTGGCGCAGGGTGAAAGGTTTCCCTGAAGCCATTTTATCAGACCGGAAAGGCGCCGCCCGGTCCGGCAGAGTACGTATTTTCTGCTATCTTGAAATGAAATCGGGCACAAAGGAGGGAATTATCATGGCCATCGTCTTTCAGAACCGGCAGGAAGCCGGCCAACAACTGGCTGCCAGCCTCCAGGACTACCGGGGCAGGGAGAATCTGCTGGTGCTGGCTCTGCCCCGGGGCGGGGTGACGGTCGGTTTCGAGATCGCCCGGGAGCTGGGCTGCCCGCTCGACGTCCTGATCGTCCGCAAGATCGGCACGCCCGGCAACCCCGAACTGGCCGCCGGCGCCGTCTCGGAGACCGGCACGATAGTGCTCAACGAGGACGTCATCGCGATGCAGCGCATCTCGCAGGAGTATCTCGACGGAGAAACCGAAAGGCAGCGGCAGGAGATCGTCCGGCGCCTCGCCGTCTACCGGGACGGCCAGGCGATCGGTTCGCTGGCGGCGAAGACGGTCCTGCTGGTGGACGACGGCGTCGCCACCGGTGCCACCATGAAGGCGGCGGTGGCGACCCTGAAACGGGAGGGATTGGCGAAGCTGGTGGTGGCGGTGCCGGTGGCGCCCCCCAGCACGGCGCGGGAGATTGCACCGACGGTGGACGAATGGATCTGCCTCGATACGCCGGCCTGGTTCGCCGCGGTGGGACAGTTCTACCGGGACTTCACCCAGGTGAGCGACGAGGAGGTGGTGGCGCTGCTGAAAAGAGCAAGAGGCGCATCGTAGGGGCGAAGCATGCCTCGCCTCGAATGCGAATTGACAGATCTAGTAAAGGATTAGGCTAAGCCGAAAAGTACTGACGGAAAGTCTGTTTTCTGTAGTGAATTTAGCCCGTTCGCCATCCATAAAAAGCTGGGGGCTGGCAATCACGGCTGTTAAAACCTGGGCCAAATCTCCATTCACGATCTCGACACCGATAGTCTTTCGTCCACGCATCCAGGAGGCCGAATAATTTTCTTGCAAAACGGCCTTGACTCCGTGCTGCGAGCAAGCTTCAACGATCGCTTCCGCTAATTTGATTTCCATATTTCCACTCCTTTCATGGCAATTCCAACCAGACCTGAAACCGGCTAAGCCCTTGTTTTTTTGGATTGGGTTACAAAAAAAGCCCCACAACTCTGGGAGGGCAGAGCCATGGGGCGAAATTCTTTTCCGGAGGTTTTGAAGAAGGCTGTTTGAAGTCCGCCTGCCACGGCAGACCTTTGATTTATCTCCGGGTTGCCTGCCACAACAACCCTTCGATGGTTTTCAATATATCGGGTTCGTCAGGAAAAATGCACGTGAGGATTCGTAAGAAATGAGTCCCGATTTCACGAAACGCAACTGTGCAAAAGCACAGTTCGTTCTCAAACCCCAGTCACCCGAATCTTCAAGACGAACGCTTTTTCTCACGATGTTTCTTCCCGGCGCCGGAAGAGCCAAGATAGGTTTCGAGGCTTTCGTGGACCGCCTCGCGCACCACGTCCGAGAGTTTCAGACCATGAGCGAACTGCTTCAAGGCCTCGTTCATCAGGGTCTGATAGTTGCCGCCGCACATCTCGGCCCGAGCTTTGAAGATCGCCAGAACGTCATTGTCCACGCGCATGGTGATGCGGATTTTCCCGCCGGCTTCGGCCTGCAGCTTGGCCAGAGGCGGAGTTTCGGCCACCGGCTTGGCGTCGGCGAAATCGTCGTCCTTGAATTTGTCGTGCATCGGATCAGAACTATTTTTCATAACTGAATCCCGGACAATTTTCATGGCTTCATTGTATGCACAATGGTATGCACTGTCAAACGTTGCCGAAGAGGATGGCGTGTTGGCCGTATGCGGCTGTCAAAATTACCAAATTACCCTTATTATTACCCTCTCTTGAAGATATTACCCTTTCTTGGCCCATTGGGCACCGGGACCGCGGCCCAGACATTCCAGGCGGCCGGCCTGCTGTCCAGCGCGCAGGAGGCGGCGCAGCATATCCCGGCTCACTGCCGGGCAATGGCTCTTCAGCTCGGCCAAGGAGAAGGGGCGGTTGAGGGCCGCCAGGGCCTGCTCGGTTTTGGCGCCGCGCGGCGCCTTTACTTCCCCCACGCGCTCGATGAATTCCCGGTAAGCCCCCTTCAGAACGAACAGCAGATAGTTGATGTACGGCCAGGGGTCGTGTCTCCCCTCGTGCCAGCCCTGCGAGATGGTTTCCAACGTCTCGTGAAGGGCGGGATTTCGGCCCCGAAAATCGACCTGCAAGCCTCCTCTGCAACCTTTTTCGGATATAAATCGCCAATATTTCAATGACTTGACTTGGTCCTACCCCACAAGTAGGCTCCGGAGGGAAGGAAACTCATAAACTCATGGGCATCCCGCTCGTCCATCTTTCCATCGTGCGCATCAGGCGGGCGTTGCGCTCACGCATCGCCTTTTTCTTTGATTTGCTTCCTCTTTACCGCCTCCGGTATCTCCTTGAAGTTCTCCCGCGTGGAGACGCGGCGCCCGGATTTCAGCTCCAGGTCGCGTCGAGCATTGCCGGCTACGGTCCCTCCTTCAACGGCGGCGCCAAAGTTTTCCTCATACCCCAAGGCGTCGCGGTTGCGGGCGATCTCGGTGGTGGATGCTTCCCCCAGCATGGTGAAGATCAGTTCCAAGTCGGTCATGTGGTCGCGCAGATTGTCCCGTTGCTTGTCCAGCGCCTTTAATTCCTTGTATTCGGAGGGTGTCATGCCGAAGGTGGCACGGCTGATCTCGGCGGTCAGGATGGAGAATTCCCGGCTCTCCTTCACTCCACGCTGCTTCCACTCGTTGGTCAGTTCGTCGCGGATGGCGATGCCGCGCACCCGTTTTTCGATCCAAGCATCGCTGTAGCCTTTGGCCTTGTACAGCTCGCGCATGCGCCGCGCTGCCAGCTCGGGGTTTTCGATCTCCTCCAGCCGCTCATAGCCGACCCGCGCCAGCCAGAGCTTGAACGGCTCAGCCTTGGGGGATGGAATGGACTGGATGATGCGCAACAGTCCTTCGGCATGGGAACAGTCTGTCATACGCAGCTTCCCGTCCGGGGCTGCAAGTTTGAACTGTCGACAAATTGTCGACAGTTCGATGCCGCTGATCTTTTCCCGCTGTTTTATCCGGTACCAGTAATCCCTGGGATTGGGACTGTCGGTCAATGCCGCGACCACATCAACAACAGAAAAATACCACCGTTGTTCCCTCTCATCCCATATTGAGCGTATCTGCTTTGATTCGAAAAGCTTTACGTTACCCATGATTATCCCCTCCTGCCTGTCAGCCCTGCCCCTCGAAAATGGCCACCGCGTCCGGCTCACACTGCCGCCGCTAAACCTCCACCACAAGTTGTCGAAATCCCTTTTGCGCCATGCCGCCTCGTCCCCCCATCGGCGCACTTGTCCAAATGTCAAAATATGTAGGCGGGGACGTAGTGAAGTGGCGGCACAATAGGGGTCGATTGCCAGTAAACCATCGAAAACCTAGCACAATATTGAGCTTATGGCCGAGGAAAGATGCATGGCAGGTCCCCCGTAGGAAATGCCTCTTTTTACCACGGCCGACAGGGGGTGTCACGGGGAAATCAGTGGAAAACCCGTTGATGTCCTGCAGGGCACAGCACGCAAAAAACCCGGCCCCTTTCGAGGTCGGGTCTCTATGTCAACAACCAAACAGCAGCGCCGCTCGCCTGCGGACCATCCGCCGCCTTCCCGCCGAATGGCGGACAAGGCTCCTTAGAAAGGAGGTGATCCAGCCGCAGGTTCCCCTACGGCTACCTTGTTACGACTTCACCCCAGTTACCGACCATACCATAAGCGGCTGCCTCCTTGCGGTTAGCCCACCGATTTCAGGTACAATCGACTCCCG
>DASPGW010000269.1 GCA_035620395.1 Desulfuromonadales bacterium
CAACACCTTCTACGTCTATAGCGACAGCGACAAGAATGCGGCGATGGAAGCGGCCTTGGTACTGAACCCTGATGGCACCCCGAGACTGGACGCAAATGGAAACCCAATTCGTGCATTTCGGCCAGACCGCAAGCAGTCCCGTATCAAAATGGGCTTCCTGCCCAACTGGATCGGCTTCAACTTCAGCAGGCAGGTTGGTGATCTCAAGCTCGGCGGTCGCTCCTCTTTCTGGGTGACCATCAACGACAGCGACGATCTCAACGGCGGCACTCACGGTATTACCGATACCGGCATCGATGTTCGCCAGTTCTACGCCACCGTGGGGGGCGACTGGGGTCAGGTTCTTCTCGGCAAGGACTTCGGCCTGTTCAGCCGCTCCAATATCTTTCTGGATGAGATTCTGCAGGGCTACGGCAATGTGAGCGACACCTTGGGGCTTATCGATGGCGCCAATGTGTCTTTCGGAAATATCGGCACGGGATACATCTACCCGCTGCCCGCCGCGCAGATCACCTACCGCACGCCCGATCTGGCCGGATTCAAGCTGGCGATCGGCCTGGTCGACCCCTCCCGCACCGCAGCGGGGGCCTCCGCAGAAGAGGATACGCCGAGATTCGAGGGTGAACTGACCTACAACTACACCTTGAGCAATGGCAGCATCACCGCCTGGACCGGCTTTCTCCACCAGAAATCAGAGGGTGCTACGGCCGATGTCACCTCCAAGGGTCTCTCCTACGGCATCAAGGCGAGGATTGCCGGCCTGGGTCTCCATGCCTCCGGCTTTGATGCGGAAGGCGTCGGACTTCTGCTGGGGCCTGGTGTCGACACAGTTCTTGGTCTTCCGGTGTTTGAAGCCGGAGAAGAAGTCGACAGCGAAGGTTATCTTCTGCAGGCTTCCTACATCATCGGCAACGCGAGGGTTGTCGGCTCCTATGGCAAGAACGAGCTCGAGGCCATAGCGGAGTGGGAAAACGAAACCATCACCGGGGCTGTTTTTTACGCCGTCAACGACTATCTCAGCCTTGTTGCCGAATACAACATCAATGAAATCGCCATCGGCAACCTCGAAGAGGAAACCCGCACCATCGCCTTGGGTGGGATAGTTAACTTCTGATCGATAGGCAAAAAGCCGTCAGTGACGATAAGCGTCTGACGGCTCATCAGGGAACAAAGTCAAGTCCGCCCCTGTCGAAAACGATCTTTCCCATGCCGCCAACGAAACCGGCCGGGAGGGGATAAAAACTAAAAGGAGAAAGCTCATGACCTTAGCTCTTCTGGTTTTGATCAGCATCATGTGGGTTCCGGTCGGCCTGTTCTTCCTCGGCTATGGCGAAGCCAAAACGACCGGTTTTGTCAGCACGGTGGTGGGCATCCTCGTTGTCCTGGGGGCGACTCTTCAGGCGGCAGTTTTTACCGACCCCTTTACTGCCGGACTGCTCTTCGTATTCGGCGTTCTGTATCTGCAGACTGGCCATGCCCTGATGACGGGGGTGACCGATCTGCGTACCATCGGCAATGGCGCCCTGCTCGTCGGCATCGTCTGTGCCGTTTATGCATTTCTCTTTGCCACCGGTGGCGGCGTGAAGGCCGATGGGTCGACTATTATCGGCGTAACTCCCTATCTGGCATTCATGAACCTTACCTTCGTCGTTATCTGCTTTACTGTTACCGGCGTAACTTACGGCAAGGTCAACCCGAAGGTTGCGGCGGTGATGTTTCTTGTCCTGACTTTCACCTGCCTGCTGGTCCCGGCCTTCAGCCTGATGGGATACGGCACTCTGCCGTTTTAAGCGCAAAGATTTGCAGAGAGCACCCTTTTTCGGTGTCTGAAAATCAGTCAGAAAAATTCCGCCGCACCGGTTGAGGGACCGGGATGCGGAAGCTGCGAGCCTCCATGCTCACTCCTTGCGGTCGGGGGAAACTTGACGTTTCCCCCTTTTTTTCCGCAGCAGTGACCTGCAGCTGAGCACGCAAAAGAACCGATGGGTTGAGATTTCTGAAGCAACTGCGGCAGGAAGAGCTGATTGGCGAAGAAGAGTGCCGGGAGAAGAAGGGGGGAAATATTCGAAGGGCTCTAGTGTCCCGATTGGTTGATTCCTTCCATTGAGTCTGGCCCGTTTGGCCGTTGTCTTCGTTGCGTCTCCTCGGCGACCACGGCAACCTCCCCCGCCTCCTCCCGCAATCCGCTCTTGAAGTTGCGGATCCCCTTGCCCAGCGCGCCGCCGACCTGCGGCAGCTTGCCGGCGCCGAAAATGACCAGCACCAGCACGAGTATGATGACCAGTTCCTGCGTTCCCAGACCGAACATGCTCTCCTCCTGAAATGATCCTTTAGCCGGCTAGCCTTGCTGGCGGCCGGCCGGCGCCGGCTCCGCGGCCGCCGCCGGCTCTTCCCGGTCGCCGTCCCGCAGGGCGAAGTACTCCTGCGGGGTGTTGATGTTGCGGAACGAACGCCCCTCCGGGTCGCAGTCGGCGAAGGCGGCCGGCGGCACCTCGCACACCCGCACCCGCGGGAAGAAGCGGACGATCTTCTTCTCCCCGGCATCGAGCAGTTCCTCGACGGCCGGCAGGCAGCGGGTGTCGTAGAGGGCGTGCAGCGGCTCGACGCCCCGCTCGCTGCGGGGGATGACCACGTCGGCCGCTGCGTCCCGAGCGCAGAGCCGGCGGATGACCTCGGCGGAGAGGAAGGGCATGTCGCAGGCGACGACGAAGATCTTGCCGGTTCGGGCGTGGCTGAGAGCCGAGTGAATGCCGGCCAGCGACCCCTTCAGTGGATAGAGGTCGGGGACTTTTCGGCAGGGAAGGCCGGCGTAGAGGTCGGGCGAGTTGGTGACGATGAGCACCTCGTCGAACAGCGCTGCCAGCGTCCGGTAGGCGTGGTCGATGAAGCGGCCGCCGTCCAGGGGAAGCAGCGACTTGTCGCTCCCCATGCGGCGGGATTCGCCGCCGGCGAGGATGACGCCGGTGACGCCGCGGATGCGCCCGGCGCCGATGTCCAGTTGCTGCGGGTGGGCATAGACGGTGAATTTCCCCCCCCGCACGTAGCCGACGAGGCCGATCCCCGCCTCTTCGCAGAGCCGCACCGCCTGGTCCGTAGCCGAGGTGCGCGAGGCGATGAGCGCAAGCCCGAGTCGGGCCGCCTTGGCCGCCATCTCGGTCGAGACCCGGCCGGAGGTGACGAGAAGCTTGCCGGCGAGGTCGATCCCCTTAAACAGCGCCTCGCCGGCGATGCGGTCGAGGGTGTTGTGCCGGCCAAGATCCTCGGCGAAGAGGAGCAGGGTGCCGTCAGGCTCCCCCACCGCCGCCGAGTGGATGCCGCCGTGGCTGCGGTATCCTTCCGCCTTCTTCGCCAGTTCCTCCATCAGGCGGAAGACGGCGTCGGGGCGGACCGGCGCCGGGCGCGGCAGAGCCTCGCCCCTGCCCTCCGGCGATGGCAGGTCGAAGGTGATCCCGGTGCCGCAGCCGCTGGTGAGGACCGGCCTGAGCCGCTCGGGGAGTTCCTGCTTGATGCGCACGTTGGCCACGCCGAAGTCGTCGCAGACCGACAGCAGCAGGAAATCGTCGAGGCTCTCGACGAACCCCTGCAGCCGCAAAAACCCCGCCACCAGGAAGCGCAGCTCGTGCGGTGAGGCGACCAGGGTGGCGAGCTCCCGGCCGTTGACGGTGAGGGCGAGGGGATGCTCGCGGACGACCTCCCCCCGCTGCTCCTCCAGACGGCCGTTGTGATAAGTGTAGAGTGTGTTCATAGGCCTTCGGATGGTGCAGGGGCGCAGCATGCTGCGCCCCTGCGGTGTTTGTTACGCCTCGCTGACCTTCCCATGCCCCGGGTGCTCGCCGATCTTGCGGATGCGGTCGGGAATGGTGGCATCGACCGCTTCGGGATGGTGCTCGAAGATCGGAAAGTACTTGGCGACCAGGACGAAGAAGAGGATGTGGGCGGCGATGATGCCGATGGTAACGACCGATTCCAGCAGGGAGGGGAAGTAGATCTGCTGGTCGGGCTGGATCATGCCGAACATCGAGACGTTGAACCGGTTGAGGATCAGCCCGAAGATGACCAGGCTGGCCGCCCGCAGCTGCATCGCCTTGTCGGTGCGGATGCGGCGGTTCAGAAACATGAGGAAGGGGACCAGCACCCCGACGATCACCTCGATGGCGAAAAGCAGGGTGAGGAAGGGGCGGTCGAAGAGGGGTCCCTCGGCCAGGGTGGTCAGGGCGAAGAGCTTGACGAGGATGTAAGCCCCCATGATCCAGGGGATGATCTTCGTCAGGGTGGCAAGGAGCTCGGACTCGTTCGGCTGTCCCATGTAGCGGTGCACCAGGCTCGCCTCGAAAATGACGATGGAGAGCCCGCAGAAAATCGCCGAGAGCCAGAACTGCAGCGGCAGCAGGGGGTTGTACCAGAGGCTGTGCAGCTTGTCGACGGCGATGAGGAAGAAGGTGCCGAGGGTCGACTGGTGCAGGGTGGAGATCATCGCCGCCACGATGGCGAAGGGGACCGAGAGATTGCGCAGCAGGCGCAGGGGGATGTGCCATCCGAAGCGCTCGGAGACCGGATGCAGGAACTCCAGGGTGAGGACGGTGGTGTAGGCCATGACGCACATGGAAACCTCGAACATGGGCGAGTGGACATTCCAGTTCCAGGGGAAAAGGACGTACATCCCCCGCTGCGGCTGCCCCAGGTCGAGCAGCAGCCCGACGCAGACCAGGGAGTAGCCGAGGAAGCCGGTGACGATGGCCGGACGAACCAGGGGTTCCAGCTTTTTGATGTGGAAGACATGGGCGACGACGCCGAGAGTGAAGGCGCCGGCCGCCAGGGGAACGGCGGTGACCACGTCGAAGGAGATCCACAGCCCCCAGGGGTAGGTGTCGTTGAGGTTGGTGGTGGCGCCCAGGCCGAAGATGAAGCGGATGGCCGAGGCGACTGCAGCAGCCCCCACCAGCACCATCAGAAACTTGATGAAGCGGTGGTAGCCCTGGATTTCATTGATGACGTATCTGGCTGCGGTCATGGCTTCTCCTCCTTGTGGTCATCCGTTGGGGCGCAGGCCTCCTCTTTCCCCCTCCGGATCCGCTCCTTGCGGTGCTGGATCCAGGAGACGGCCGACAGGGTGCCGCCGACGCCGAGGAAGATGCCGGGGACCAGGCGCAGGGCCTGCCAGGTGTAGGAGGGGAGCGCCCGCATCGTCACCGGTTTGAAGCCGAGTTCGTTGAACGGGAGGGCCGTCAGGTAGATGACGCTCGTCCCCCCCGCCTCTTCCTTGCCGTAGACTTTCGGCAGATAACGGTCGGGATGGGCCGCCAGACGCCGTTCGGCCTCATTGATCAGCTCTTCCCGGGGGCCGTAGGTGATGGCCGTGGGGCAGGCGGTGGCGCAGGCGGGCTTGAGCCCCTCCTTCACCCGGCTGTAGCAGCCGGTGCACTTGCGCACCAGGGGAAAGGCTTTGCTCCACTGGTACTTGGGCACCCCGAAGGGGCAGGCGACCATGCAGAAACGGCAGCCGATGCACTTCTTGTCCTCGTAGACCACGGGCCCCTCCGCGGTCTTGCGGAATGCCCCGACCGGACAGACCGAGGCGCAGGCCGGGTCGTTGCAGTGCATGCACATTTCCTTGTAGAAGGCGAATTCGTTCTGGCCGTTCTTCTGGTAGTCCCGGAACTTGATCCGGGTGAAGGTGTATTCGCTCATGGCCGGGGGGTTCTGATACCCCTCGCCGGAGAAGAAGGTCGTCTCCTCCGCCTTGAGCTGGTTCCACTGCTTGCAGGCCACCTGGCAGCCGCGGCAGCCGGTGCATTTGGTCATATCGATCAGGAACGCCTTGTTCCGGGAAAAATCGGTGCGGCTGCTCATGCCTTGTTACCCCCTTTCTCGATGTTGCAGAGAAACGCCTTGTACTCGGGAATTGTGGTATTGGCGCATCCCACGGCCGCCGTCAGGACGTTGGCGCTGTCCCCCGTGGCCAGCCCGGCGAAGCCGAAATGCCAGGGCAGCCCCACCTGCTCGACCATCCTGCCGCCGATCCGCAGCGGCTTGATGCGGGAAGTCACCAGCGCCCGCGCCTCGATGGCGCCGCGTTCGGAAGAAATGGTGACCATGTCGCCGTTGCTGATCCCCTTCCAGCTCGCCAGGCCCTCGCTCATCTCCACGAACATGTCGGGAACCAGTTCCACCAGCCAGGGAAGGTTGCGGGTCATGGCGCCGGCCTGCCAGTGCTCGGAGACCCGGTAGGTGGTGCCGATGTAGGGGAATTTCTCCCGGTTGCTGAGCTTGGCCGGCGGCCGCACCGCGGGGTTCGTCTGCTGCTTGCACATCAGGTTGCCGGTGGGGCTCTCCATCGGCTCGTAATGCACGGGGAAGGGGCCGTCGGCGAGGCCCGCCGCGAAGAGGCGGCCGCAGCCCTCGGGCACCATGATAAAGGGATGGCGGCCGTCCGGCTTGCTCATCGGCGGCCAGGGGCCGTCGGGGACGTCCCCCTGCCACTTGCCCGCCGCCTCGTCCCAGGCGATGACCACCTTCTTCGGGTTCCAGGGGCGGCCGTCGGGGTCGACGGAGGCACGGTTGTAGAGGATGCGCCGGTTGACCGGCCAGCACCAGGCCCACTGGTGGTACATCTCCAGCCCGCTGGGGTCCTCCTTGCCGCGACGCTGCATCAGGTTGCCGGCCTCGGTGAAGGAGCCGCAGTAGAGCCAGTTCCCCGAGACGGTCGAGCCGTCGTCCTGCAGGGCGGCGAAGGCGGGGACCTGCTGGCCTGCCTTGTAGAGCTTGCCCTTGATCTCGACGTCGCGGAGGAAGTAGCCGTTGATTTCCCGGGCCACCTGGTCGATGTCCGGCTCATGGCCGCTGCCGTAGTTCCAGGCCAGGTTGACGATCGGCTCGGGGAAGACCCCGCCGGCGGCGTAGAGCTTCTTCAGGCGCCGGCAGAGCTGGTCGATGATGAAGGCGTCGCTCTCGGCCTCTCCCGGCGGCTCGACCGCTTTGTAGCGCCACTGGGCCCAGCGCCCGGAATTGGAGACGCTCCCCTGCTTTTCCACCGAGCTGGCCGCCGGCAGCAGGAAGACCTCCGTCTGGATCTCCTGCGGCTTGACCCCGGGGCGCTTCCAGAAGACGCTGGTGTCCGTTTCCCACAGGTCCGCCGCCACCAGCCACTTGAGCTTGCCCAGCCCTTCGCCGATGGCCAGCGAGTCCGGACCGCCGACGATGGGGTTCGTCCCCATGCAGAAGAGCCCCTCGAAGCCACCCCGCTGCAGCCGGTCCATGAGCATGATGAAGGAGTAGTTGCCGCTGCGCTTGGGCAGGTAGCCAAAGCCGTAGTCGTTGGCCGCCGTGGCGTGCTCCCCCCACCAGGCCTTCAGCAGGCTGGTGACGTACTTGGGGGTGTTGCTCCACCAGTTGGCGCTCTTGGCGTCCGTCGCCTTGGGCGTGACCTTGGCGAGATAATCGGCCAGGTTCACGTCGCTGAACTCGGGGGATTTCAGGTAGCCCGGCAGGATGTGGTAGAGCAGGGCGTAGTCCGTCGAGCCCTGCACGTTCGCCTCGCCGCGCAGGGCGTTGATGCCGCCGCCGGCGATGCCGATGTTCCCGAGCAGCAGCTGGAGCATGGCGTAGGAGCGCACGTTCTGGGTACCGTAGGTGTGCTGCGTCGTCCCCATGGCGTACATGATGGTGCCGGCCTTGTCGGGACCGGCGGTGGCGCAGAAGGTGCGGGCGACGGCCATGTAGTCCTGGATGGCGGTACCGGTGATCTCGCAGACCTGTTCCGGGGTGTAGGCGGCGTAGTGCGCCTTCAGCAGCTGGAAGACGCAGCGCGGATGCTGCAGGCTGGCGTCCCGCAGGGGCTGGCCGTCCTTGTCGCTCTGGTATTTCCAGGTGCTCTTGTCGTAGCTGAAGGTCTCCGGGGAGTAGCCGGAGAAGATCCCCTCTTCGTAGGTGAAGCCGTCGTCGACGAGGAAGGAGGCGTTGGTGTAATGCAGGACGTAGTCCCGGTGGATGAGATCGTTCTGCAGGGCGTAGTTGATCAGCCCGCCCATGAAGGCGATGTCGGTGCCGGGGCGCAGCTGGGCGTAGAGGTCGGCCTTGGAGGAGGTGCGGGTATAGCGGGGATCGACGCTGATCAGCTTGCCGCCCCTGTCCATCGCCTTCTCCACGTACTTGAAGGAGATGGGGTGGTTCTCAGCGGGATTGGAGCCGATGGCCAGGATGACGTCCGCGTGCTGGATGTCGTTCCAGTGATTGGTCATGGCACCACGACCGAAGGAGGCCGCCAGACCGGCGACCGTAGCGGAGTGTCATATTCGGGCCTGGTGTTCGAGGTAGGCGACCCCCATGGCGCGGGCGAACTTGCTCCAGAGGTAGCATTCCTCGTTATCGAGGGCGGCCGCCCCCAAAAAGGCCATCCCCTCGTTGCGGTTGACGACGTACTCCTTGCCGTCCTTCGTCTCGGTGGCGACGAAGTTTCGGTCCCGCGACTCCTGCATGAGGTGAGCGATGCGGTCCATGGCCCAGTCCCACGGCTTTTCCTCCCACCGGTCGCTGCCGGGAGCGCGGTACTGCACCTTGTTCAGGCGCCGCTCGTTGTTGGCCACCTGGAAGAGGGCGCTCCCCTTGGAGCAGAGAGCCCCCTGGTTGATCGGATGTTCGGGGTCCCCCTCGATGTTGACGATCTTGCCGTCCCTGGCATGGACGATCATGCCGCAGCCGACGGCGCAGTAGGGGCAGACCGTGGTGCTGGTCTGCAGCCCCTTGGTACGCAGCTCGGGAGCATCGACGCTCGCCTCCGCGCTCTTGCCCCCCAGGGCCAGGGCGCCGGCGGCCAGGCCGCCTCCCTTGAGAAAGTTTCTTCTGGAAATACCCATGGACATTCTCTCCTTTACGAATTGCCGCCCGCCGCAACGCGCTCGCGAGCGAATGGCAGCAACATGCGCAACGGTTGTGCCAAACCGTTTTTCCGTTTACATCAAACCTTGTTTTCACAGGAAGAACAAGGGCTTGGCGCGACAACGGCAGAATCGGGGAATTCCAAATTGTATACAGATGGGTGGATACTTCTGGCCCGACCGGGTCAGGATGACCCAGCCAGATTAGCGCGTTGTAAAGCTTGACTTTCCCGCCGGTTTGGCCAGACAATGCCCTGCCGTATACCTCCTGCCGCTGCTTTGCGGGTCAGGACGGGGCAACCACTGCATACCGGGGTAGGAGATGGAGAACAGGATTCTGATCTGCGACGACGAAGAAGGGATGCGCCGCTACCTGGAGAAGATGCTCCGGAGCTGGGGCTACCAGGCAGAGGCCTGTGCCAGCCCCCGCCTGCTGCTGCGCCAGCTCGAAGAGAGCGAAAGCGCCGCGGAACTGCTGCTGCTCGACGTCAAGATGCCGGAGATGGACGGGCTTGAAGTCCTGCGCCGGGCCAGAAGCCTGCGCCCCGAGCTGCCGGTCATCATGATGACCGGCCACGGCACCATCGATTCGGCGGTGGAGGCGATGAAGATCGGCGCCTTCGACTACCTGACCAAGCCCTTCCCCCAGGAAAAGCTCTTCGTGCTGGTGCGGCACTGCCTGGAGCGCGAGCGCCTGATCGAGGAGAACAGCTCGCTGAAACGGGAAATCCGCGAGCGGACGGTCCCCGGCCCGCCGATCTTCCGCAGCGCCGCTTTCGGCGAGGTCTACGACCTGGCCCTGACCGTCGCCGAGAGCGATTCGAACGTGCTGATTCTCGGTGAGAGCGGCACCGGCAAGGAACTGATCGCCGCCGCCATCCATTACGCCAGTCCGCGAAAGAACAACCGGTTTCTCGCCCTCAACTGCGCGGCGCTCACCGAAACGCTCCTCGAGAGCCAGCTCTTCGGCCACGTCAAGGGGGCCTTCACCGGCGCCGTCCAGGCGCAAAAAGGGCTGCTCGAGGAGGCGCACGAGGGGACCCTGTTCCTCGACGAGATCGGCGATCTGAGTCCGGTGCTGCAGGCCAAGCTGCTGCGCGTGCTGCAGGAGGGGGAGTTCATCCCGGTCGGCTCGACCCGGACCCGCCAGGTCGACGTCCGTTTTCTCGCCGCCACCAACAAGGACCTGGAGGCCGAAGTCGCCGCCGGCCGCTTTCGGGAGGATCTTTTCTACCGGCTCAACGTCATCGCCCTGCATCTCCCCCCGCTGCGGGAGCGCCCCGAGGATATCGAACCGCTGGCCCTGCATTTTCTCGGCAACCTCGCTCGCAAGCTGCGGCGCCCGCTCAAGGGACTGGCCCCCGATGCCCTCGCCGCGATGCAGGCCTATCGCTGGCCGGGCAATGTCCGGGAACTGGAAAACGTGATCGAGCGCTGCGCCATACTCGCCCGCGGCGAGACGATCATTGCCGCCCTCCTCCCCTTCCGCCGCATCGACGGCCCGCCGGGAACGCCCGGGACCGCCTCGGCGCCCCCGGCCCTCAACCTGCGCGAAGCCGAGCGGGGGCAGGTGCTGCGGGCACTGCAGGAAACCGCCTGGAACAAGTCCCGGGCCGCCCAGCTGCTCGGCGTGACCCGCAAGACGCTCGACCGCAAGATCAAGGATTTCCATCTTGCCCAGGCCGACCTCCCGGACAGGGTGTGATGCGCCGCCTTTCCCTCTCCCCCATTTCGATCCGCGGCAAGCTGACCCTGGCGGCCCTGACGCCGCTGCTGCTGGTGCTGATGCTGGTCTCCATCGCCGTCTTTTATCTGATCAACGCCTGGATCGTCGACGAGGCGCAAAAGCGGGTGCGCCGCCATCTGCACGCCGCCCGCGAGGTCCTGCGTCAGGAGGAGCGTCACTTGCGGGAGGTGGTGCGACTGGCTGCCGGTTCGCCGGCACTGGCCGAAGCGGCCGAACGTGGCGACACCAGGCTGATGGAGCAGGAACTGACGTCGCTGCGGCAGCGCGAAGGGCTGGACATCCTGACCCTGACCGACCCGCGCGGCGAGGTTCTGCGCCGCGGCGCCAACCCCGGCCGGCCCGGCGGCGAACCGGCTCCAGTCGCCCTGGCCCGGGCTCTGCTCGCCGGCGAATCTCCCGGCGGGCTCCTGCTGCTCACTGCCGAAGAACTTCGGCGCGAAGGGGAGGAATTGGCCGGGCGTGCCCGCATCCCCCTGCGGCTGCCGCACCCCGCCGATCGCGAGCCGGTAGAGACACGCGGACTGCTGCTGGTCGGCGCCGCCCCCCTGACCGCCACCGACGGCCGGCTCCTCGGCTACATCTACGGCGGTACGCTCCTGAACGGCAATCTCCCTCTCGTCGACCGCATTCAGGAAATCATTTACGGTGGCGAAACCCATCAGGGGACCGAGAGCGGCAGTGCCACCATCTTTCTCGATCGTTTGCGGGTCGCCACCACTGTCCGCCTCAAGGACGGCGAACGAGCCGTCGGCACCCTCGTCTCGCCTCAGGTGGCCGAGGCAGTGCTGACCATGCGCCAGCTCTGGGTCGATCGCGCCCTGGTCGTCGACCAGTGGTACCTGAGCGCCTACGAGCCACTCCTCGATACACAAGGGGAGGCGGTCGGCGCCCTCTACGTCGGTCTGCTGGAGCGCCCCTACACCATCCTCAAGACCCGGGCTGGTCTCCTGTTGATCGGGCTGCTTCTGCTAGGCGGCGGTCTCGGCTACCTGATCGCCCGCACCATCTCGCAGCGGCTCTCCCGCCCTATCCGTGAACTGGAGGCAACTGCCAGCCGGGTGGCTGGGGGCGAGCGGGAAATCCGGCTCCCCGTCACCACCCGCGACGAAGTCGGCCACCTGACCGAAGCCTTCAACCGGATGACTGCCGCCCTGACGGAGCGAGAGGAGGAACTCTCCCGGCTCAACCGCGAGCTGGAGCACAAGGTCGAGGAACGCACCGCCCTGCTGGAAGAAAAGAGCCTGCAGCTGATTCACACCCAGGAGGAATTGGCCCGGGCGGAAAAATTGGCGGCCATCGGTTCCCTGGCGGCCGGGGTTGCTCATGAGATCAACAACCCGGCAGCGATCATTCGCGGCAACGTCGAGATCTTGCTGATGAATCTGCCGGCCGAGGTCCCCGGCCAGGAGGAAGCCGAGGAAATTCTTCGGCAAACCGAGCGCATCGCCCTGATCACCCAGAACATGTTGGCCTTTGCCCGCAAGCAGAGCCTGCACCAAAATTTACTCCGGCTGAATTCGCTGATCGAAGAGATCCTCGCCCAGGCCGGCCATCTCGTCCCGCTGGAGCAGATGCGCATCGAGCGCCACTTCGACCCGCAGCTGCCCCTGATCGAAGGAGATGCCGAACGACTGCGCCAGGTCTTTACCAATATCATCGTCAATGCCCTGCAGGCGATGGCCGGCAACGGCACTCTTACGGTCACCACGCGCCTGGAGGGCGCTGTGATCGAGATCGCCCTCGCCGACACCGGCCCCGGCATCCCGCGCGAAATCCGTGACAAGATCTTCGATCCCTTCTTCACCACCCGAGTCAGCGGCAGCGGCCTCGGTCTTTCGGTCTCCTACGGCATTGTCCAGGCGCACGGCGGCAGCATCACGGTGGAAAGCGAAAAGGGGCTGGGGTCGATCTTCCGCGTTCGGCTGCCGCAAAGAAGGGCCCAGGTCTGACGGGGTTCCGTTATCGTTCACCCTGCAATGAAACAGGGCCCGTCGCATGACAGGCCCTGTTTCATTGCTTCCAGTCGGTCGACCGGCAAAATCATCACCCGGATCCCGGGCGGTTGCGCCTCTTCTCCGTTAACCAGGCGAGAATCCCGGAGGCCCTGGTCCAGACCCACTCCTGCAGCCGGCGACCCCAGCCCCGGTGGCGCCAGGCCGTGTAGCCGATCTCCAGGCAGTGGCCAAAATCGTTTTCGAAGAGGGCCTCCACCTGGTCTGCGAGTTCAGGGTCGGCCAGCTCCTGATTGGCCTCCAGGTTCCAGCGATAGTTCCAGCGGTCGAGGTTGCTCGAGCCGATGCTGACCCAATCGTCGCAGAGCAGGACCTTGGCATGCAGAAAGCGGGGCTGGTACTCAAAGATGCGCACTCCAGCGCGCAGCAGACTCTCGTAGTGGCGACAGGCAAGGTGTCGAATCGCCGGATGGTCGCTTAACGGCCCGGGAAGCAGCAGACGGACATCGGCCCCTTTGCCGACGGCGTGGCGCAAGGAGCGGCGCAGCTTCCAGGATGGCACGAAGTAGGCGGTGGCGAGCCAGACCCGCCGCCGGGCGCCGCGGATGCGGCTGACGTGCGAGCGCATCACCTCGGAACGGCCGGGGAAGCGCCCTTGGGCAACAACCCGGCCGCGCTGGGCTCCACTCTCCTCCAACGCCGGCGAAGCGGGCGGCTGCAGGGGGCGGTCGGACCAGCGGTTCCAAACCTCCACGAACAGCGCCTGCCAGTCGCGAACGACCGGGCCACGGATCTCCAGCATCGTCTCGTGCCAGTGGCGATCCGGATGCAGGCCGGGATCGAACTCATCGGCGATGCCGGCACCCCCGGTAAAGGCGACGACGCCGTCGATCAGCAGCAGTTTGCGATGGTCACGAAAAAGATTGCCGTGGCCGCCATAGGTGCGCAGGGGGTTGTAGACGACCAGTTCAACTCCGTCCGAGACCAGGCGCTGACGGTCCTTCTTGTCCAGACCGAGAGCGCCGAAACCATCGAGCAGCAGACAGACGCGAACGCCCCGCGCCGCCGCCCCGGCAAGGGCGGCTATGAAGCGGTCGGCGACTCCTCCCGATTCGAAGAGGTACATCTCCAGCAGGACGTAGTTCTGCGCCCCCTCGATCCTTTCGAGCATGGCCGCGTAAAAGCGATCGCCATCCACCAGCAGCCGGAAGCGGTTTCCCGGACGCCAGGGGAAGCGGTATTTCGCCTTCGGACTCTTCTTCAAGACGCCTCCCTCCCTGTTCCGTACAACCAAATCTCAACTTTTCCAGAATAACAGGTTTGCGGTAAGGCGTCAGGGCATAGTCACCCCAATTTATCATAGCTTTCCCCGGAACTCCGCACTCATCTGCTTTCCGTATAAACCTTTTTCGCCCGGCGTGGCAGCCCCTTGCCCATCGGCTACAATGGTCTTAACATGCCGGAGAAAGCGAAAAGACCGATGATTCTCCTGAGCCTGCTGCTGCTCACCGCCCTCCTTTTCGGCGCCGCCTGGTTCTCCGGGCGCTACCGGGCGCAGGGTCAGGCCGCGCCACACGAAGCGCCTGCCACCGGGGAGCTGGCCGCGCGCGAGGCGCGCCTGCGGCGCCACGTGCAGGAGCTTGCCGGCCGCATCGGCGAACGCAACCTGTGGCACTTCGCGCACCTTGAAGAAGCAGCGGCCTACATCGAGGCGGAGCTGGCCGCGGCGGGCTGCGCCGTAACCGCTCAGGAGCACAGGGTGCAGAAGAAGGCGGTGCACAACATTGTGGCAGAGATTCCGGGGCGAGACCTGGCGGCCGAGATCGTCGTGGTGGGGGCGCACTACGACTCGGTCACGGGCTCGCCGGGAGCGAACGACAACGCCAGCGGGGTGGCGGCGCTGCTGGAGCTGGCCCGTGAGCTCTGTGCCGAAAGCCCCAGGCGCACGCTGCGCCTGGCAGCCTTCGTCAACGAGGAGCCCCCCTTCTTCAAGACCGCCGAGATGGGAAGCCTCGTCTATGCCAGGGCCGCCCGGGCGAAGGGGGAGAAAATCGTCGCCATGGTCAGCCTGGAGACGATCGGCTACTACAGCGAGGCCGGGGAGAGCCAGGAGTTTCCTTTCCCTCCCTTGCGCTTCTTCTACCCCACGCGCGGCAACTTCGTTGCCTTCGTCGGCAACTTCGCCTCGCACCGCCTGCTGCGGAGATCCCTGGCGGCCTTTCGCGGCACCGGCGCCTTTCCCGCCGAAGGGCTGGTCGCCCCCGAGTGGCTGATCGGCGTCGACTGGTCCGACCAGTGGTCCTTCTGGCGCAGCGGCTACCCGGCGATCATGATCACCGACACCGCCCCCTTTCGCTATCCCCACTACCACAGCCGCGCGGACACGCCGGACAAGGTCGACTACGGGGCGCTGGCGCGGGTGACGGCGGGGCTCAAGGGGATGGTTGCGGGACTGTGCAACCATTGAGGGGGATGGGGCTCGTGGCATGGCGAAGACGAGTTGGCCGTTGCGATCCTCAAAGGTCCGTTTACACCCACGAATCGACGAACTCCTGCACCGCCATCCCCTCCAGCCGCTCGGCATCGAGGCAGAGCTCGACGAGCGCCTCGGCCCGCCGCTGCGGGAAGCGGGTAGCGAGGTTGCGGCGGGCCTTTTCGATAAGCAGCGGCAGCCCCTCGACGCGGCGGCGGCGGTGGCCGAGGGGGTACTCGATCTCGATCTTCTCCGTCTGCGATCCGTCCTTGAAGAAGACCTGCACGGCGTTGGCGATGGAGCGCCTCTCCGGGTCGAGGTAGTCGCGGCTGTAGCGCGGCTCCTCCACGACCTCCATCTTCGTCCGCAGGGCGTCGATGCGCGGATCGGCGGCCACGGCGGCCTCGTAGTGGTCGGCGGTCAGCTCGCCGAATATGAGGCCGACGGCGACCATGTACTGCAGGCAGTGGTCGCGGTCGGCCGGGTTGTGCAGAGGACCGCTCTTGCTGATGATGCGCACCGCTGATTCCTGGGTGGAGAGGACGATCTTTTCGACCTCATCCAGACGGTCCCGTACCTGGGGATGAAGGGCGAAGGCTGCCTCGACGGCCGTCTGGGCGTGGAACTCGGCGGGGAAGGCTATTTTGAACAGGACGTTCTCCATGACGTAGGAACCGTATGGGCGCTGGAAGCGCAGGTGCCGGCCGCCGAAGAGGGCGTCGCAGAAGCCCCAGGTTTTCGCCGTGAGGGCGCTCGGGCAGCCCGGCTCGCCGGCCAGGGTGAGCAGCGCCAGGCGCACGGCCCGGCTGGTGGCGTCGCCGGCCGCCCACGACTTGCGGGGACCGGCGTTGGGGGCATGCCGGTAGGTGCGCAGGGCCTGGCCGTCCACCCAGGCCTGCGAGAGGGCATCGACGATTTCCTGACGGCCGCCGCCGAGCAGCTGCGTCGCCACCGCGGTCGAGGCGACCTTGACCAGGACCACATGGTCAAGACCGGCCCGGTTGAAGGCGTTCTCCAGCGCAAGACACCCCTGGATCTCGTGCGCCTTGATCATGGCGGTGAGCACTGCGCGCATGGTAAGTGGCACCCTGCCGGCGGCGAGGCTCCGGCGGCTGACGAAGTCGGCGACGGCGAGTATGCCGCCCAGGTTGTCGGAGGGATGCCCCCACTCGGCGGCGAGCCAGGTGTCGTTGAAATCGAGCCAGCGGATCATGACGCCAAGGTCGAAGGCGGCCAGGACCGGATCGAGGACGAAGGGGGTGCCGGGGACCCGTGCCCCGCCGGGGACGATGGCGCCGGGGACGACGGGCCCCAGCAGCTTGGTGCATTCCGGATAGCGCAACGCCAGCATGGCGCACCCCAGGGCGTCCAGCAGGCAGTAGCGGGCGGTCTCGTACGCCTCGATGCTGTCGATGCGGTAGCCGAGGACGTAGTCGGCGATGTCGGTTAGCTCCTTGTCGGGCTCGGGGCGGATGTTGAGGTCGGCGGTGCGCTGGGACATGCGGAATCTC
>DASPGW010000270.1 GCA_035620395.1 Desulfuromonadales bacterium
GTCACTGTGCAGATAAAGCGTCGCTCGCCGGAAGCCGGGGAAGTTTTCGTGACAACCGACGACCGAGCGGCTCAGTTCCTGGAACACCCGTACCGGTGAGGTCTGCACTTCCCGGGCACGGTGAAAAGCCAGAACCCGCCCCTGGAAAAACTGGATGCTCAAAGCGCTCCCTTCCACTCCGACCAGGATGAAGTCCTCGCCCAGATCGAGGCGCGGGCGGTAGTAGTTGTAGACGTGCAGCGAATGAAAATCAATGACCGCGGCATGATAGCCCGCCTCGCTCAGGAGTGCTTCATACTGGTGGAGAACACGGTTGGCGATGAGCGAAACAGCCAGGGTGCAACGCCCCGTATCGCTTTTTTTCAGGATCTGGTAGTCGAGCTGGACGTCTTTAGGGCCGCCCGGCAGGCTGTTCTTCAGCTGCCACTTGAGGATTTCCACGCCCTCCTGCTTCGATTTGAAGGCGGTTTCCGTCTCCGCCAGCAAAACCCGGCCGACGCTGTCGGGGAGAGAGAGGGCGATCCGCTCTTCGCCCGCCGCGATGGGGTCGAGCACCTTGCGGATGGCCTCGACGAAGCGACGCGGTTCGGAAATGTTCGGCTCCCGCAGAGAAAGCGAGAGTTCCCCCTGCATCAGCGAAAAAACTCGGCCATCGTCAAGCGAGACGCCCTTGCCCTGGCGGTGCAGGGCCACGCCGCGCAGCTCGCCGGGGGTCACATCGAGAGCGGGATACGTTCGCCGGAACACTACTGGTCCACCTTTTCGATAAAAGTCACCCGATTGATTTCCCGCAGCGAGGTCGTACCTGCAAAGAGTTTCTCCTGGGCAGATTCTCTCAGGAACATGGTTCCGTACTCGCGGGCCGCCTTTTTCAGCTGGGTCACCGGAACCTTGTTGACAATCAGTTCGCGCAGATGATCGTTGACTTCGAGCAGTTCGACGATGGCGCTGCGGCCATGGTATCCCGTCCCATGACATTCGCGGCAACCGGTCCCCTCGAAAAAGACGAAGTCGCCGTACTGTTCGAAGCTGAGGCCGGACGTTTCGAGGGTTTCGCGATCATAGCGGACCGGTCGCTTGCAGTGTTCGCAGTTCTTGCGCACCAGCCGCTGGGCGGCCACACAGTTCAGGCAGGAGACGAAATTGTACGGATCGATTCCCATATGCAGAAAACGGCCGAGCACATCGAAAACGTTGTTGGCGTGGACGGTGGTGAAGACCAGGTGCCCGGTCAGCGCCGATTGGACGGCAATCTGCGCCGTCTCCGGGTCGCGTATCTCGCCGACCATGATCTTGTCGGGGTCATGGCGCAGGATGGAGCGCAGTCCGCGGGCGAAAGTGAGCCCCTTCTTTTCGTTGACCGGTATCTGGACGACCCCCTTGAGCTGATATTCGACGGGGTCTTCGATGGTGATGATCTTCTCTTCCTCGTTGTTGATCTCCGTGAGGGCCGCATAGAGGGTGGTGGTCTTGCCGCTGCCGGTCGGACCGGTCACCAGCACCATGCCGTAAGGCTCGCGGATCTTGCGGCGCAGGCGCTCTCGCTCCCGCTCCGAAATTCCGAGGGCCTCCAGAGTCAGCCCCTTGAGGTCGGCAGCGATGCTCTCCTTGTCGAGGATGCGGATGACGGCGTCTTCACCGAAAATGCTCGGCATGATGGAGACGCGGAAGTCGATCGATTTGTCGCCCAGACGGACCTTGAAGCGGCCGTCCTGCGGAATGCGCCGCTCCGAGATGTCGAGCTCGCTCATGACCTTGATGCGGGAGATGATGGGGCTCTGAAACCGGCCGTCGAGAGGTTCGGTGGCCCGAAAAAGAACGCCGTCGACCCGGTACTTGATGACGACCCCGCTCTGGCTCGATTCGATGTGGATGTCGCTGGCCCTTTTGTTGAGGGCATCGAAAAGGGTCGAATCGATCAGCCGGATGATCGGACTGGTATCGGCCGTCAGTTTTTCGATGGAAAGGACTTCTTCACCCTTCTCGGTTTCCTTGACCAACTGAAGCTTGAAGTCCTCGGAGACCTCCCTGAGGACCCTTTTTGACCCTTCCTCGCCCTTTTCCAGGAGGCGGACAATCTTGCTCTGCGCCGCGACCTGGAGAATAAGCCGGGTGTCCAGCAGCAGTTCCAGGTCATCCAGATGGGCAACATCCGTCGGATCCGCAACCGCGACGACCAGACCACCCGCTTCGCGGCGCACCGGGAGGAATTTATGCCGCAGCGGCAAGCCGACCGGCAGCGATGCCAGCAGTTCGGAGTCGGGGCTGAAGCCGTCGAGATTCAGGTAGTCGAGATGGAACTGGCGAGCCAGCGCCTGGGCCAGCAGATCGTCAGAAACGAGTCCCTCGCGGACGACGGCCGTGCCGAAGCGTTCGCCAGAATCGGCCACCCTCTGCAGGACGAGATTGACCTCTGCCGGCGTGATCGCTCCCGTCTCCACCAGAATGTCTCCGAGTTTCTTGCGCTCGAAATTCATGCTATCCGCTTCCTACCGGACCGTTCCGGCCAGCTGGAAAATGGGGATGTACATGGCCACCACGATGCCGCCGATGAGCAGACCCATCCCCAGCATCATCAGCGGCTCGATGATCGTCGTCAGGCGATCGAGACGGCGCTCTACCTCGGCTTCGTAGTAGTCCGACACGTCGGTAAGCATATCGGCCAGAGCCCCGGTTGATTCACCGACGCCGATCATGCGCAACGCCATAAGGGGAAAGAACCCGGTCTGTTCCAGAGCAGAAGAGATTGCCGTGCCTTCCTCCACGCGCAGAACAGCACTGTTAAGCTGTGTTTCAAGAATGAGGTTGTTCAGGGTTCCCCGCGACATCTGCATCGCCTGAACGACGGGGATGCCACTGGCGAGAGTCGTGGCGAAGGTGCGGCAGAAACTCGACAGGCCATAGTCCACCAGCAGGGCTCCGAAAAAAGGGAGCGTAAGTTTCAGCCGATCCAGCATCAGCTTGCCCGCCTGCGAACGGAGATAGAGCCGCAGCGCAACAGCCGCTGCCGCCAGCAGCAACAACAGCAGCGGCAACCCTCGCGTCATCCCCGTTGCCACGGCAATCAGCAGTCGGGTGATGAACGGCAACTGGACGTTGGCATCGGCATAGATCCGGGTGAAACTGGGGACAACATAGAGCATTAGAAAAAGGAGCACGGAAACGACGGCGATACACAGGAGCATGGGATAGAACGAAGCGCTGCGCACCTTGGCCCGGATTGCTTCGACCCGTTTCTGATAGGCAATGAAACGGGAAAGGGTGACTGCCAGGTCACCGGTCCGCTCGCCCGCCTTTATGGAGGCGATATACAAATGCGGAAATGCTCGGGGGAATTTGCCGAAGGCTTCGGAAAGTGCGCTTCCCCCCCTGACATCATCACGTATCTGGCGTAAGACCTCGAGCATGTCGCCCGGCTCGATTCGCTCGATAATGGTGTCCAACACCTGAATGATCGGCAGGCCGGAGCGGAGAAGCACGAACAGTTCCTGGTTGAAAGTCAGAAACCGCTTGCCGGTGAACCGGCCGCGACTGCCGCCCTTGCTTGAAAGGAACTGGAATGGACGTGTCTTGATCGAAAAAACGTAAAATCCCTGCTCCTCAAGATTTTCTCTGAGGAGCTCGCGGCTGGCGGCTTCAAAATCTTTTTCCACCACCCGTCCGTCTGCCGTGCCGATTTTACAGTGAAAAGTAGGCATAGAGGGGTTTTTTATATCATATCGACAGAAAAAAATAGATGAAAAAGAACACAGGGAGGAGCAGTGGGTCCAGCCTTCTGGCTTGGGGTTGAAGGCCATCCCTTGCCTGGGACAACTCCTGTTGTTCTCCGTCATTTATTTCCGCCGCGAAAAACCGCGTTCGGGCCCTTTCTTGTTCAATTTTTCCCGTCTGGCATTTGTCCCGGTTTTGCTATAACATTTTTAAAACACAAGCAAAATCCATAGGAACAGAAACGATCATGTCATGAAACGCCCTTCCTTCCTGAAAAATCAGCGCGGCGCCACCCTGATGGTGGTCCTGCTCATGATGGTGGTCATGGGACTGGCCGCCGGCATGGCCGGCAATACCTGGAAGAACGTGATGGAGCGGGAGCGGGAAGAGGAACTCCTCTTCCGCGGCAACCAGTACCGGCGGGCCATCGAGAGCTACAACAAGATTGCGTCGGCCGGAACGCAGGCGGCATATCCCAGGAGCATTGAGGACCTGCTCAAGGACCCCCGCTCGCTGCAGACGCAACGGCACCTGCGCGAGAAGTACAAGGACCCCGTGACGGGCGAGGATTTCGAGCTAATCCAACAGGGGGGAGGCATCACCGGACTGCCAGGCGCCGTCCAGTCCCTGGCCGGGATCCGGGGAGTGTACAGCAAAAGCAGCCTGGAGCCTTTCAAGAAGACCGGATTCCGCGAGCCGTACGAAGATTTCAACGGGGCGGGGACCTACAGCGACTGGAAATTCGTCTTCGTGTCGAGTCAGCCCGCTAGGGGAGCGGCGCCGGGTCAGTCACCT
>DASPGW010000271.1 GCA_035620395.1 Desulfuromonadales bacterium
GGGCTCCGGCGTATCCCTCGATCCCGAGTTCGACCAGCTGATGATCGCCAGGGAAATGCCTGCACACCTCTTCCGGGTAGACGCAGATCTTCTGGTTGGCCACATTTTCGCAAGGGGTGTTCGCAAGGGGATATTCGAAAGATTCGCCTTCCCGGCCCCCGGCAACCACGGCAATCGCTTTGACGTTCTGCGGCTGCTGCCTGTCGAATTCGCCGACAAAAGCGATGTCGGCCTTGAGAGCGTCGGCGAGATGGGCCACCAGGGAACGGAAAAAGTGGTCGCCGGTCACGATGGAGACCCCCCGCTCGATGTTCACCACCAGTTCCTCGTAGCGCTTGCGATCGGTGATGTCCTGCACCAGGACGACGCAATAGCGCAGGTTGCCTCTCTCGTCCCGGACACCGGCAGCCGTTGCATGCCCCCAGACGATGGAGCCGTCTCTTCGCAGGTAGCGCTTCTCGCAGTTGAACGCCGAACGCTTGCCGGCCCTCAGCTCCTGGTAGAACCGGAGCGATGCAAGGTGGTCCTCCGGGTGGGTGACGGCCAGGATGTCGAGCTTCAGCAATTCATCCGGCTCGTAGCCGAGGAATCGGCACAGCTCCGGATTAACCTGCAGCAGATTTCCCTGGGGCGAAACCTGGGCCATGCCGGCCGCGGCGTTTTCGAAGATCGACCGGAAGCGCCCCTCGCTCTCCCTCACCGCGCCTTCGGCAACGGCCACCCGCCGCTCATTCTCCAGGCGCCCGAGAACCTGCCGGACCACCGACGGCAGCATTTCGGCAAAAACATGATCCTTGACCAGGTAATCGAGGGCGCCGAGCTTCATCATCTCGACGGCGAGCTTTTCATCGCCATGAGCGGTAATGGTGACGAAAGGGATATTCAGACCTTTTTCGGCAAGCTTGCAGACAACATCCCGGCCGGTCATGTCGGGAAGCCGATAATCGAGCAGCACCAGGGCAACCGGATGTGCGATGAGCCAGCGTATTGCCGCAGCCCCGCTCATCACGCAGGCAACCTCATAGCCGAGATTTTCAAGCGTTTGGCGGCTCAGCGCCAGGGCGCTTTCCGAGTCGTCCACCACCAGGATGGTCTTGCTCGCCTCGTAACCACTTGCGGACATGCGTTGCGCCCTCTTCGGATAACAATCTGCACGGCTCGGCAAAGAAATTGGACTAACAAAAAGCAATAATGATGCCGCAAAAATCAGACCACGTTGGTGATCATTTACCCCGGATGTGATTCGATTTCAGGGTTTGCAAGCATTGACGGAAGAATTTCACCGCTGCCGACCGGCAAAACCAGCCGGAGCCCGTATCGAATGGCGTATCCAGGCTAACTTTAAATAGCAAAAGAGCAGGATTAATGTAAGCCCTTTTTACGCATCCGTCGCATTTTTCGTTATTCACGACCCACGGATGGCGGGCTCAGTGGTCACCCCTGCCGTTGCAAGGCAGTTACAAGGCTAGGCAAAGGGAAGCAGCCGTGCTAGTCTGCTGCGCACCAATCCGTCCTGGGGGGGATGACGAGTGAGACTCATTGCCGGTTCTTTTGCGCCCACTTTCCTGCCTTCCGTCACCGGCTCACGGCGGTAGGCAGCGATGGCGCTCACATGGTTGTTGCTGGCCTATGTCACAGGCCTCGGTTGCGCCCCTTATCTGGAATTCTCCCGCGCCCTGGCCGCCCTCCCCTGCCTGGCGGCCCTGCTCTGGCTTGTCTGCCGGCAGCGGCGCGGCGCGGCGCTGCTGCTGTACTTGTTTTTCTGGGCGTTGGGCGTCGTCTTCTTCCACCTGGCCATCACCCCCCCACGGGACCCTGGCCATATCCGGTCATTTCCCGGAGATCAGCCGCTGACCGTCGAGGGCACCGTTCTGGCGGTCTCCGAACGCGCCTTCGGCCGGACCCTCATCGACCTCGAGACACACCGCGTCGGCGCAAACGGGATTCTGGCCCCGACGCGGGGGCGAATCCGCCTCTACCTCGACGAGGAGGCCCCCGGGATACATCCCGGCCAGGCCATTCGATTCCGCTCGCGCCTGCGCGCACCTCGCGCGTTCGGTACTCCCGGCGAATTCGACTATCCCCGGCAGCTGGCCCGCCAGGGGATATTTGTCGTCACCTCCCTGAAAAAGGCGCGGGAGATCGTTCCGCTCGGCGCCGCGCCCGGCCACAACTCCTACACCTTAATCGAAGGTTGGCGCCGCCAGCTCGCCTGCGGCATTGACGAGCAGCTTTCTCCGGCTTCCGCCGGCCTGGTCAAGGCCCTGATCATCGGTGACGCGGGGGGCGTTACCCCGCAGCAGCGGGACCTGCTGACTCGCGGCGGCGTCTCCCACCTCTTCTCCATCTCCGGCCTGCACCTGGGTCTGATCGCCCTGTTTCTCTTCGCCGTCGCGCTGATGTTCTATCGCCGCAGCGAAGCACTCCTGCTCCTTGCCCCGCCGCGGCGCCTGCTGCCGCTGCTCCTGCTGCCGCTGCTCTTCGTCTATCTGCTGCTGACCGGCAACGCCCTGCCAACCCGCCGGGCGTTCCTCATGGTCCTCGCCGGCGGCGCCCTGGCCATCGGGGCCAGGCGGACCCAGCCGCTGCGGCTGCTGGCAAGCGTTGCCTTGCTCATCCTGCTGTTTGCGCCGCTCGCCCTGTTCGAGGCGTCGTTTCAACTCTCCTTCGCCGGTGTTCTCGGCATGCTGCTTCTGCTTCCCCGCTGCCAATCCCGGCTCACAACATTGCCCGGCCCGCTGCGCTGGGTGGCGCTGCTGTCGTTGACAACGCTGGCGGCGACCCTGACCACAACGCCCCTGGTCCTCCTGCATTTTCATTTTTTTGCTCCCGCCGGGCTGCTCACCAACCTGTTTGCGGTTCCGGCCATCGGTTTTCTGGCCGTCCCCCTGGGACTTTGCGGCGGCCTCCTGCTGCCCGTCTGGGCCGCTGGCGGAGCGCTGCTGCTGCAGGTCTGCGGCGCAGTGATCGAAGCTGTTCTGCTCGGGATCGGGTGGCTGGTCGACTGGCCTCCGCTGAGCGGCTGGAAAATCTACCTTTCGCCGTGGCAGACAGGCGGAGTGGCGCTGCTGTGCGCCATCCCCTGCATTGTCGGCGGCACGCAGCGGGCCTGGCTGACCCGGGGCACTCTGCTGGCGGCTGCCTCGGCCCTGATCGTTTGGACTCCCGCCGCCCCCGCCGCCCTCACGGTTACCGCCCTCAGCGTCGGACAGGGGGATGCCTTTCTCGTCTCCCGCGCCGACGGCCGTAACTACCTGGTCGACGGCGGCGGCCTGCACAGCAAAACCTTCGACGTCGGCGAAAGACTTCTGGCCCCGGCCCTGGCCCGTCTGGGAATCCGGACGCTGGACGCCGTCCTCCTGACGCATGACCAGGCCGACCACCGTCAGGGTCTGCCGCATATTCTGGAACATTTTCCGGTCCAGGCTTTCTGGTGCTCCGAGGACCCGGAGGCACTCGACCCCGCTCTTCTCGAAACTCTTCGCCGACGGGGCATCCCGGCGATCCGTCAGCCGGCGGGGTGGCACATTCTCGAAGAGACCGAAGAGACGATGCTGGCGCTTTTCGTCCCGTCCGTCGAAACCAACAATCCGAATGATCGTTCACTGGTCCTTTATGCCCGGCAGGGAGCCGACGGGGTCCTGTTGACCGGGGATCTGGAAACACCGGGGGTCATCGATCTGCTGGCATCGCCACCGCCGGGCCCGGTCAACCTGCTGAAACTGCCGCACCACGGCAGCCGAAGATCATCGCCGGGCCTCCTGCTCGACCACTTCCGGCCGCAACTGACCTTCGTTTCGGCGGGCGCCGGCAACTCTTTCCATTTTCCTCACGCCGAAGTTCTGGCCGAGGTCGAAAAACGCGCGATCCCTCTCTATCGCACCGATCTGTCGGGGAGCGTGAGATTTCTCAGCGATGGCCGGGGATGGCGCGTACAACACTGGCAGAGGGGGCTTTTCCGTTGACATAACACCGGGAGTTTGCTAGCTTCATCACCTCTTGACACGGAGCCCCCGGGATGAAAAAGTCAACCATACTGGTTGTTGACGACGAGCTCTTTTTTCGTCATCTCTATACCGAGATTCTCGGCGACGACGGCAGCATCGAAGCCGTCGCCTCCGGGGAAGCGGCCGTGAAGCGCCTGAAGCTAGGCGGCGTCGACCTGGTTCTGACCGACATGGTCATGCCTGGAGCCGATGGCATGGAAGTGCTCCGTTACGCCCGCACCCTCGAAAATCCTCCCGACGTCATCCTGGTCACCGGCCATGCCACCCTCGAAACAGCCATTCAGGCTCTCAAAAACGGCGCCCGCGATTACCTGATCAAGCCGTTCGATCCGGAAGAGCTTCGGCACCTGGTCCGCACCTGCCTGGAGCAGCGGCGCCTCCTGGACGAAAATATCCTTCTGAAAAGCCAGATTCGGCTCTTTCATCGGGGCCAGAGTCTGGCCTCACAGCTGGAGATCGAACAACTCCTGCCGCAGGCGGTCGGAACGCTGTTGCACGAAACGGGACAGGGGCGCGGGTTTGCCTTTCTCTTCAATAACAACACGGTGACCCGCCTGCTCGCCCTCGAAGGGCTGGAGGAAGCCCAGGCAACCAGCCTCTCACTTTCCCTGCTGCCGCATCTGCAGGATCTTTCGGGCATCCGTCTGCTGCGTGGCAATGACCTGACATCCGATCTGAATTGGCCGGAGCAGGTTCGCAGCCTCTGTCTTTTCCCGCTGAACTGCCAGAAGAAGCTCAAGGGTGTCATCGTCATCCTCAATTCCGCCGGCGGTGACATGCCCCACCCTCTGCCTTCCGACAACCTGCTGTTCCTGGCCGAGCAGGCAGGCCTCGGCTTTGAAAACGCCTATCGCTATGAGGGTGCCCGGGAACTGATCTATACCGACGATCTGACCGGCCTTTACAACCACCGTTACCTGCAACTGGCGCTGGACCAGGAAATCCGCCGCTCGGAGCGTTACGGCCTGGAATTTTCCCTGGTCTTCATCGACCTCGACTATTTCAAGAACATCAACGACACCCATGGCCATCTTGCCGGCAGCAAGTCCTTGCGCGAGGTGGCCACCCTGCTGCGGCAGAGCGTGCGCGAAGTCGACATGGTATTCCGTTACGGCGGCGACGAATTTACTGCCCTCCTTGTCGAAACCGACAGCGGCGGCGCCGGGGTGGTGGCTGAGCGCATCCGCTGCTCCATCGAGCGCCACACATTCCTGGCAGGCACCGAGGCAGCTTCCCGGTTGACGGCGACGGTGGGATACTCCACCTTTCCGGAGAACGCCAACGACAAGAAGGCGATCATCGAACTCGCCGACCAGGCCATGTACCTCGGAAAAAAGGTCCGCAATATTACCAGGGGGGCCTGGGAGCTGATGAAAAAGTAAGGTGACGCCTGCCCGGCACCGCCGCCATCAGGAGACCTGACGATCTACCCGGCCCATCCCGAACACTCCACTGCTCCAGCAAGCACGCATTCACTCTTCATCGCCAGCAGCCTTTCGGCCTCTCGAACGCAAGGCTCTGAGCAGGATTGACCCGGCGGTCCCCTGACGGCACCAGGCCGGCTAATTTTTTTGTGAGGTGGCATTTCGTGGCAATTACAGGTATCAAGGGAATGAATGACATCCTGCCCGGGGAGGTTGAAACCTGGCAGTTTCTGGAGAAGACGGCCCGGCGGATTTTTCAGGCGTACGGCTTTGCCGAGATTCGGGTGCCGGTGGTGGAAAAGACCGAGCTCTTCTGCCGCTCTATCGGTGAAGCCACCGATATCGTCGAGAAGGAGATGTACACCTTCGACGACAAGAGCGGCAACTCCCTTACCCTGCGCCCCGAGGGGACGGCGCCGGTCATGCGCTCCTTCATCGAGCACAAACTGCACGCCCTTGATCCGGTAGCCAAACTCTACTACCTGGGGCCGATGTTCCGCTACGAGCGCCCACAGAAAGGGCGCTACCGGCAGTTCCACCAGATCGGCGCCGAGGCGATCGGGGTCGAGGACGCCAAGATCGATGCCCAGGTGCTCGCCATGCTGGTCCATTTCTTCGCCGAAGCCGCCATCCCCGACGTGTCGCTGCAGGTCAACTCCCTCGGTTGCCCCGAATGCCGCCCCGGCTACCGGCAGACCCTGATTGCTTTCCTGGCGGACCGACTGGAATCTCTCTGCGAGGACTGCCGGCGACGCTACCGGACCAATCCGCTGCGCGTGCTCGATTGCAAGGTCCCCGGCTGCAAGGATGCGACCGCCGATGCCCCTTCGGTTCTCGACCATCTCTGCGGCGGCTGCGCCGATCATTTCTCCCAGGTCCGCGGCTACCTTGAAGATTTGCGGATTTCGTTCTTGGTCAACCCGCGCATGGTCAGGGGGCTCGACTACTATACCAGGACCACCTTCGAAATGGTCACCGGCAGCCTCGGCGCCCAGAACGCCGTGGCCGCCGGCGGCCGCTACGACGGCCTGATCCGGGACCTGGGCGGCCCGGCCCTGCCGGGCATCGGCTTCGCCATGGGTCTGGAACGCCTGGTCCTGCTCAAGGGCGGAGAGCCGATTGCCCCCCCCCGTCCCGCCCTTTTCCTGGCGGCTCTCGGCGCCGAACCTTCCCGCCACGCCTTCCTTATCATGGCGGAGCTTCAGCGCCGCGGCATCCACGTCGAGATGGACTACGAAGGCAAGAGCCTCAAATCGCAGTTGCGGCGCGCCGACAAACTGCGAGCCCGTTTCGTGCTGATTCTCGGCGAGGATGAGATGAAGAGCCAGGTGGCCCAGTTGCGGGACATGGATGCCGGCACCCAGGAGGAGATCCCCCTGCCCGCACTGGCGACGCTGCTGCCGGAACGGCTCTTCCGGACCTGAGCGAATCACGCCGGATAGTTCTTGACGCTGCCGGAAGGCCGTCTGTATAATTTCGTTTTCGTCCCGCGAAGGACCGTAAACCATCAATTGAATCGGAGGATACTCACTTGAACGACGTTCTGGGTGACTGGCAAAGGAGCCATTATTGTGGTCAGGTTTCCAGTGCCGACATCGGCAGGGAAGTCTGCCTCATGGGCTGGGTGCAGCGACGCCGTGACCATGGCGGCCTGATTTTCATCGACCTGCGGGACCGTGAGGGAATCGTCCAGTTGGCTCTCGACCCCGACCGGGACCCCGAGGCCCACACCAAGGCGGACCGGGTCCGCAACGAGTACGTGCTGGCGATCAAGGGGGTCGTCTCCCCCCGTCCCGAGGGAACCGTCAATTCCAAGATGAAAACCGGAGAGGTCGAGGTGGAGGTGCGCGAACTGCGCATCCTCAATACCGCCAAGACGCCGCCGTTCATGATCGACGACTTTGGCGATGTCGCCGAAAACATCCGCCTCAAGCACCGCTACCTCGACCTGCGGCGGCCGGCCATCCAGAACAACCTGATGCTTCGCCACCGGGTGGCGCGCACGGTCCGCACCTATCTCGATGCCCAGGGCTTTCTCGAGATCGAGACGCCCGTCCTGACCAAGAGCACGCCGGAAGGGGCGCGCGATTACCTCGTCCCCAGCCGGGTCAACCCCGGCACCTTCTACGCCCTGCCCCAGTCGCCCCAGCTCTTCAAGCAATTGCTGATGATCTCCGGCTTCGATCGCTACTGCCAGATCGTCAAGTGCTTCCGCGACGAAGACCTGCGCGCCGACCGGCAGCCCGAGTTCACCCAGATCGACTGCGAGATGAGCTTCGTCAGCCGCGACGACGTGATGAACGTCATGGAAGGGATGATCGCCAGGGTCTTCAAGGAAGCGATCGGCGTCGAAGTCAGCCTGCCGATGCCGCGCATGACCTACGCCGAGGCGCTGGGCCGCTACGGCGTCGACAACCCCGATTTGCGCTTCGGCCTCGAACTGGTCGAGATTTCCGAACTGGTCAGGACGTCCGGCTTCAAGGTCTTCGCCGAGGCGGTCCAGGGCGGTGGCATCGTCAAGGCCCTCAACGTCAAGGGCGGGGCAAGCATGTCCCGCAAGGACCTCGACGACCTGACCGACTTCGTCAAGATCTACGGCGCCAAGGGGCTGGCCTGGGTCAAGATGACCGAGGAAGGCTGGCAGTCGCCCATAGCCAAATTCTTCACCGAAGCTGAACTGGCGGAACTGAACCGGACCCTGGACGCCGAACTCGGCGATCTGCTGCTCTTCGTGGCCGACTCCTACCGGGTAGCCAACGAATCGCTCGGCCGGCTACGCGGCCATCTCGGCAATAAACTTGGGCTGACCAGCAAGACCGACTACAAGTTCGTCTGGGTCACCGACTTCCCGCTGCTCGAATGGGACGGGGAAACCCGGCGACACGTCGCCGTCCACCACCCCTTTACCGCCCCGATGGACGAGGATGTCCCCCTGCTTGCAACCGATCCCGGCAAAGCGCGGGCCAAAGCCTACGATCTGGTGCTCAACGGCTCCGAGATCGGCGGCGGCAGCATTCGTATCCATGACCAGTCGGTGCAGAGCCAGATGTTCAGCCTGATGGGGATCGGGGAAGAAGAGGCGCGCCAGAAATTCGGCTTCCTGCTCGACGCTCTGGAGTTCGGCGCCCCGCCGCACGGCGGCATCGCCTTCGGCCTTGACCGTCTGGTCATGATCCTGACCGGTTCCGACTCGATCCGCGACGTCATCGCCTTCCCCAAAACCCAGAAGGCAACCTGTCAGATGTCCGAGGCGCCAGGCGTTGTCGACGAGAAGCAGCTTCGCGAGCTCTCCATACGCCTGGCCACCAAGCCCAAATAACGATCCAACGTTCGCAGCTCAAGGGGTTATATGCAGGGCGGTCCCCGGACCGCCCTTTCCCGCTTCTGACCGGGGCCGGCGAGAGCACGGCAGCCAAAGAGAATGGCAAGGAACTTATTCGCTTTCATCGCCCTCGCCGCAATTCTTGGGGGTTGCGCCAAGCCGCCACGAGAAGAGCTTCAGGCGGCCCGGATGGCCGTTGCCCGTGCCTACACCGCCGGCGCGCCGGACCTGGCTCCCGCCGAATACCAGGCGGCCAGCGACGCGCTCAGCGACGGCGAACGCCTCGCCCGCCAGGGTAATTACCAGATGGCCCGGGAGATCCTCCCCTTCGCCGAAGCCGGTGCCCAGCGGGCGATTCTCAGAGCCAGGGAAGAACAGGCGATCCGGGAACTGCAAAAAATCCGTGAACAGCAACAGGCCGAGGAGGCCATCCAGCAGGAAAGCAAACGCCCGCCGACCGAACCGACCAAAAAAGCCATCAGCATCCCGCCCCCCGCCAAACCCAAGCGCCTTCCTGAACCGCCCCCACCACCCCTGACGCGTTATGTCGTCAACGCGGGTGAGGTCCTTTGGGGTATTGCCGCCCGCAAGGATGTCTACGCCGACCCTCTCCTTTGGCCGATCCTCTACAGGGCCAACCGTGACCAGATCAAGGACCCGCGCCGGATCTACCCCGGCCAGGTTCTCAGCATCCCCCGCGGCATCTCGAACGCCGAAGCGCAGGAAGCGCGGGAAACGGCGCGCCACTCCGACATTTTCCCGGTCGAACTGATCCTCAAAAACACACGCAAAAACGGTCGTTAAACAGTTTTTTTCATCTTCTTCCCGCCCCTGTTTCGATGTTTTGCAGGCCCATATTTTTTCTTGACAGCTTCCGGGCCTTTGTATACTGTATACACATTAAAAAGCGGATCAACAGACGCTTCGGCAGGCCTCACGGCAGACTGCCGTTATTTCGTCCGTGTTTTTTTATTTCCCATTGGCCGACCTGCGAGGCGCAACTGCCTTCACTCAATGGAGAAAAATCAGACCACATGAACGTCGGGGATCCCTTCGGCGAGAACTTCTCCACAGGGAAAGATGATGTTTTGCGGTCCTCATTCAATGAGCCTCTGGCGATACTGGCAAAAAACCAAGGAGAGAACATGACAACACACAAGATTATCTGGACGGAAATCGATGAGGCACCCGCACTGGCAACGTACTCTTTGCTCCCCATCGTCCAAGCCTTTACCAAGGGAACCGGCGTCGAGGTTGAAACCAGGGACATCTCCCTTGCCGGCAGAATCCTTGCCACCTTTCCGGACTATCTGACCGAGAGCCAGCGCATCCCCGACTACCTGGCGCAACTGGGTGAACTTACGCAGATGGCTGAGGCCAACATCATCAAACTGCCGAACGTCAGTGCCTCCGTCCCCCAGTTGAAAGAGGCAATCGCGGAGCTGCAAAGCCAAGGGTACAAACTTCCCGACTACCCTGAAGACCCTAAAAACGCAGCGGAAAAAGAGATTCAGGAGCGCTATGCCAAATGCCTTGGGAGCGCCGTCAACCCGGTACTGCGCGAAGGCAACTCCGACCGCCGGGCACCGCTTGCAGTCAAGGAATATGCGAGAAAGAACCCGAAGACGGTTCCATTAAGCCCTTGGGATGCGGGTTCAAAAGCCCATGTCGCGCACATGACAGCCGGCGACTTCTATGGCAACGAGAAGTCGGTAGTCATGGAGAATGGCGGCGACTTCAGGATCGAGCTGGTTGCAGGTGGCAAGACCACCGTCTTGAAAGACAAGCTGACGGCGTCCAAGGGGGAGATCCTCTCCGGGACCTTCATGAGCAAAAAGGCGCTGCGGGAGTTCTATGCCGCACAGATCGAGGAGGCGAAGAAGAGCGGTCTTCTGCTGTCACTGCACCTCAAGGCGACCATGATGAAGATCTCCGATCCGATCATGTTCGGCCACGCCGTGACGGTCTTTTTCAAGGACGTGTTCGACAAGCACGCCGCAGTCTTCAAGGAACTGGGCGTCAATCCCAACCTGGGACTGGGCGAGCTCTACAAAAAGATCCAGAGCCTGCCGGAAGCCAAGCGGGCCGAGATCGAGGCGGACATCAAGGCGGTTTACGCCAAGCGGCCGGCTCTGGCCATGGTCGATTCCGACAAGGGGATCACCAATCTGCATACGCCCAACGACATCATCGTCGACGCATCCATGCCGGTCGTGGTCCGCGAGGCCGGCAAAATGTGGAATACCGAAGGGAAGTTGCAGGACACCAAGGCGATGATCCCCGACCGCTGCTATGCCACCATGTACAAGGAGATCGTCGAAGACTGCCAGAAAAACGGCGCCTTTGATCCGACCACCATGGGCTCGGTCCCCAACGTGGGGCTGATGGCGCAGAAGGCCGAGGAGTACGGCTCCCACCCCACTACTTTCGAGATCCCCGCCAATGGCACCGTCCGCGTCGCCGCGGCCGATGGCAAGGTGCTGATGGAGCATGCCGTTGAGGAAGGCGACATCTGGCGCCTGTCCCGGGTCAAGGACATCCCGATCCAGGACTGGGTCAAGCTTGCCGTCAACCGCGCCAGGGCCACTGGCGCGCCGGCAGTCTTCTGGCTCGACAAGAACCGGGCGCACGACAGGAACGTTATCGCCAAGGTCGAGAAATACCTGAAGAACCATGACACCACCGGTCTGGAGTTCCACATCATGGCACCGGTCGAGGCGATGAGGTTCTCCCTGGCCCGGATCCGCAAAGGTCAGGACACCATCTCGGTCACCGGCAACGTGCTGCGCGACTACCTGACCGACCTCTTCCCGATTATGGAGCTCGGGACCAGCGCCAAAATGCTCTCCATCGTCCCCCTGCTGGCCGGCGGCGGCCTGTTTGAAACCGGAGCCGGCGGCTCGGCGCCCAAACATGTCCAGCAGTTCGTGAAAGAAGGCTATCTGCGCTGGGATTCCCTTGGCGAATTCTCGGCTTTGGCCGCATCCCTTGAGCACCTGGGTCATGCATTCAAGAACGATAAGGCACTGGTTCTGGCGGAGACGCTCGATCAGGCCCTCGGCAAGTTTCTCGACGAAAACAAGTCCCCCGCCCGCAAGGTTGGTCAGATCGACAACCGTGGCAGCCACTTCTACCTTGGCCTTTACTGGGCACAGGCGTTGGCGACACAGACCAAGGACAAAGAGCTGCAGTCACGCTTCACCCAGGTGGCCAGGGACCTCGCGACCAACGAGAACCAGGTCAACGAGGAACTGCTCGGGGCCCAGGGGAAACCGATCGACATGGGCGGCTACTATCACCCTGACAAGGTCAAGGTCGGCAAGGCCATGCGTCCGAGCGCGACCCTGAATGCAATCATCACCAACATGATGATGTTCGTCTAATTAAACACAGGCGGGGCGGAACCGATGGTTCCGTCCCTATCCTATTTCCCACATCAAGGAGAGAGACAATGGCGAGACCGAAAATTGCGTTGATCGGTGGTGGACAGATCGGTGGCGTACTGGCTCAGCTTTGCGCCCTGCGCGAACTGGGTGATGTGGTGCTGTTCGACATCGTCGAAGGCCTGCCCCAGGGCAA
>DASPGW010000272.1 GCA_035620395.1 Desulfuromonadales bacterium
TTCCCCGCTCGAACATGCCGGCCTACGCCTTCCTGAACGATGTCACTGTCGACCCGGAGTATACCCGGAAAAAAATGACGGCTCTCGATTTCCCCTACGCAGAGGAGCAGATCCGGGCGCTGACCGGCAAGACGGAGATGGCCGCCATGATCGCCTACCTGCAGAAGCTGGGCAGCGATATCCCCTGGCGTGAGGCGGCGCGTACCGAGATCGTGGGGGAACTTCGCAATCCCTATCAGGGCGACTCCTCGGTGTTTCCGGAGGGTGAAGCCCTCTACCAGGAGCACTGCGCCGCCTGCCACGGTGCGGATCTCACGGGCGGTATCGGCCCCGGGCTTGAAGATCTCGACATGCCCGACGCCGACCTCTACCAGATTCTCTACAACGGCATCCCCGAAGGAGGCATGCCGGCATTCGCGGCGGTCGGTTCCGACCGGACCTGGAAACTGGTCAACTACCTGAAATATCAGAAGAGGCATTGATGGACTGGGCTTCGCTGGCCTATCTGGCCGTCACCATCGGGCTTTTCGCGGTCTTTGCGGTGATCGTCGTCCGCACGTACAGCCGCAAGGGGAAAAAGCGGATGGAAGAACCCAAGCACCGCATGCTGAATGATGACGATTAATCAAACAGAGGAGTATTCCATGTCCATGCTCGATGAGCACCGGCATAAGCACCCGACCCATGATTTCGACGGCATTGTCGAGAACCGGGAAACCCGGCCGCCTGCATACTTCACCGCTCTCTTTTACGGCCTGATCCTCTGGGGAGTAATCTTCAGCGCCTATTATCTGCTGAGCGGCTGGAGTTCGGCAGACGAATTCCGGCAGAAGATGGACACCCACCAGCAGCTGCAGGCCCAGCGGCAGCCGCCTGCGCCGGGGGCTTCGGCGGTCGGGGCCGTGGCGGCTAAGCCGCCGGCGGATACAGCCGCCGGCAAGGAACTGTATGCCAGCCACTGCGCCGCCTGTCACGGTGCCGAAGGAAAAGGCGGCATCGGTCCCGACCTGACTCGCCCGGACTACAAATACGGACGCACGCCGGAAGCGGTAGCTGAGAGCATTCGCAACGGCCGACCGGCCGGCATGCCGGCCTTCGGCAGCCAACTTTCGGCCGCTGAAACGGAGAGTCTCACGGCTTTTGTGCTCTCCCTGAAATAAGCCTGCGGGCGGGGGGGATGTCTCCTGCCCCCCCCGCCCGCCTCTTGAGATGAATACCACGCGACCACATCGCCTCGGCACCTGGCGCCGGTTTTTACAGTGGGCCTGCACCCTGACCCTGCTGGCGATTCCCTTCCTCCGGATCGACGGTCGGAGCCTGTTGCGCCTCGATCTCCCGACGCTCTCCCTGCAGGCGTTCGGCCACACGTTCCGGATCGAGGAGCTCTACCTCTTCCTGCTTTTTGCCATTGCCCTGGTTCTGCTTTTTCTCCTGGTGACCCTGGCTCTGGGGCGCGCCTGGTGCGGTTGGGCCTGCCCGCAGACCACCCTTGTCGATCTGGCCGAGGGATTCGCCCGGCTGATCGGCGTTCGGGTCACGGCCGGCCACATGGAAAGGAACAGCTGGCAGACCGTGCTGCTGCAGCTCTTCTATCTGACCGTTTCGCTGTTAATTGCCGCCAACCTGGTCTGGTACTTCGTGTCGCCCTACGATTTCTTTCCCCGACTGTTGGCGGCTGACCTGGGGGGCGGTATTCTTCTGACCCTGGCCATCACCGCCGGCATCGTCTGGCTTGACCTGGCCTTTGTCCGCCGGCTGCTCTGCCGGGAGTTCTGCCCGTACGGCCGTTTCCAGACGGTGCTGGTCGACCCCGGCACCCTGACCCTGCGTTATCATCCGGACGAGGCGGCCCGCTGCATCCGCTGCAACGCCTGTGTCCGGGCCTGCCCGACAGGAATCGATATCCGCCGCGGCTACCAGATCGAATGCATCAACTGCGGCCGCTGCCTCGATGCCTGTCGGGAAGTGATGGCCCGCCGCGGCGAGCCCGGCATCATCCGTTACACGTTCGGCCTGGAGGGAAAGGGGCTGAAGGCACTGTTCAACCTGCGCATGGGGATGGTGCTGGTCGCCCTGGCCGGCGTTACGACCGCGCTGGTTCTGTCTGCCGTCCAGCTGCCCGAGGCCAGCCTCAAGCTCTCCCGCACCGCCGCCGCTCCGCGGCAGCTGGAGGATGGCCGGCTGGTCAATTTCTTCACGGCCTATATGACCAATCGGTCAACCGCAGCCGGGGCGTTCACCCTGAGAGCCCACCTGGCGGATGGCTCACCGCTCGAGATCCGGGGGCCGGCGACGGACTTTCAGCTGGCCGCCGGGGAGCGCCGCCGCCTCGATTTCGCCGTCGTTGCAGCGGCGAGCCCGCGGCCAGAGACGGTGCCGGTCACCTTCGTGCTGCGCGACAGTCAAGGGCGGGTTACAGCTCGCGCCGCAGCGTTCATCACCGCACCACAGGAGTAATCCGTATGTCTGGAACCTTGCCCGCCAATCGCTGGCCGTACCTGCTGCTGCTCCTTGGACTGCTGTTTCTCGGCGTGACGGGCTGGTCCGTCTATCGGTCGGCCACCGGTGTCAGCGCCGTAACGGACCGTCATTACTATTCCCATGGCCTGCGCCACAACGACTCCCTGGTCGAGAAGAAGGTCGCCGAGAGCCTTGGCTGGCGGATAGCCGTCAGTCTGCAAAACGGCTACCTCGCCTCGCAGTTGACCGGGAGAGACGGGCAACCCGTAACCGGCGGCGATGCCCGACTGGTCATTCCGGCCAGAAAACGGTCCGACATCATCCTGCAGCTGACAGAAGATGCCGCCGGCCGCTACGGCGCCAACCTCCCCGGCGAACTGCAGGGGGAAATCCAGGCCATGCTGACCTTCAGCCACGGCGGCGCCACCCTCCGCCGTCCGCTGCTGCTTAATCTCTGAACGATGACTGAAACTGCTGACCTCTGCGCGCATTGCGGGCTTGCCATTGCGCCGCGCGACCTGGTGATCGACACCGTTGCGGACGTTCCGCGCCGTTTCTGCTGCCAGGGCTGCCGCGGGGCCTACCGGATCATCACCGGCGCCGGCCTCGGCGGTTTTTACGCCAGACGCGCCTGGACCGAACCCGGAGTCCCCGAAGGCGCTTTCACCGCCGCTTACGACGACGCCTTTCTTTCCCGCTTCGTCAGCCAGACGGAGGCGGGCGCCGAGATCTCCTTTTTCCTTGATGGAATCCGCTGCGCCTCCTGCATCTGGCTCATCGAAAGGATCCTCGGAGCCCTGGACGGAGTGGTCGAGGCCCGGGTCAATTACGGCAACCACAGGGTGCGCGTCCGTTTTGACCCGCTGCACATCACCCCCTCCGGGATCTTTGCAGCTGTCGGCCGCATCGGCTATCTGCCGCGCCCCTATACCCCAGCCGAGGCCCAGCGCTGGGCCGAGGCGGAGCGGCGCAGCCTGCTGCTGCGTTTCGGCACCGCCTTTTTCCTCTCCATGCAGCTGATGGGCTACTCGTTTGCCCTCTACGCCGGCTATTTTCAGGGGATCGACGCCAAAACCCGTGACCTGATGCAGTATCTGGCCGCCCTGGTGACCACGCCGGTCGTCTTCTATGCCGGCTGGCCGTTCCTGCGCGGCGGCCTGCGCAGCCTCATCAACCGTGTCCCCAGCATGGACCTGCTGATCGCCGTCGGCGTCCTCGCCGCCTACGGGGCCAGCCTGCATGCCCTGGTGGCCGGCGGTGAAGTCTACTTCGACACGGCCGCCATGATCGTCACCCTGATCCTCGCCGGCCGCCTCTTTGAAAACGCCGCCAGACGCCGCGCCTCGGCCGGCGTCGATCGCTTGCTGCGTCTGGCGCCCGATACCGCCAGACGTCTGGAGGGGGACGTCGTCGTGGAAATTGAGGCGGCCCGGCTCGCTCCGGGGGATGTCATAGTGGTCCTGCCGGGCGAACGGTTTCCGGTCGACGGCCTTCTTCTGGCCGGCGAAACCGAGGTGGACGAGGCCGCCGTCAGTGGCGAGCCGCTGCCGGTCTGGCGCCGACCGGGAGAACCGGTGACCTCCGGCACCCTCAACCTCTCGGCCGCCGTCAACGTGCGCGTCACCGCTGCCGCTACCGACTCCTTCATCGCCCGCATCGCTCGCCTGGTCGAAGAGGCGCAGGCGCGCCGGGCGCCGGTGCAACGGCTCGCCGACCGCGTGGTGGCGATCTTCGTGCCGGCTGTAGGACTGGTCGCCGCTGCGACCTACGCCTGGTGGACGCTCTTTCCCGGCGGCGGCACGACTCCCCTGCTGGCGGCGGTGGCGGTCCTGGTCATCGCCTGTCCCTGCGCCCTGGGACTGGCGACGCCGACCGCTGTTCTGGTCGCCACCGGCGCGGGCGCTTCCCAGGGCATCCTCTTTCGCGGGGGGGACGTCCTGGAGGCGACCGGTCGGCTGAACCTGGCCGCCTTCGACAAGACCGGCACCCTGACCCGGGGCCGTCCCATGGTAGCGGTTATCCGGCCCGCAGTCGGCAGCAAGGCGGAACTGTTGCGGCTTGCCGCCCTCGCCGAAGGGGGAGCGAACCACCCCCTGGCGCGGGCCATCCTTGCCGAAGCGCAGCGCCGGGGGATTGCCGCCGGCACCGGCGAAGGCGTGCGATCTCTGCCCGGCCGGGGACTTGAATGCGACACCCCGGGCGGCTTGCTTCGCGTCGGCAGTCGCCCCTTTCTGCAGCAGGTCGGGATCGAGCTCCCCCCCCCTGACGAAGGGCAGGAGCTGACCGAAGTTCACGTCGCGCTCGGCGCGGAATACCGCGGCGCCCTGTTTCTTACTGACGGCCTGCGTCCGGAGGCCGCCGAAATCGTCGCCCAACTCAAACGCCTCGGCGTTCGGTCAGCCCAGCGGACCGGCGACAGTTAGGCTGCCGGCGGGCGGATCGGTCGCGATCTGGGGATGGAGGCGGTCCACACCGGCATGACGCCGGAGCAGAAAACGGTCTGGGTAAACGCTGCCGTCGGGCGAGGCGATCGGGTCCTCATGGTCGGGGACGGCATTAACGACGCTCCGGCCCTGTCGGCGGCAACTGTCGGCTGCGCCATGGCCGGCGGCACCGACATCGCTCTGGAAACTTCCGACCTGGTCTTCACCCGGCCCGACCTGAGCTGCCTGACGCTGGCACTGGTGCTCGCCCGGCGCACCCTGCGCATCATCCGGCAGAATCTTTTCTGGGCATTTGCCTACAATGTGCTGGCCATCCCTCTTGCGGCCGCCGGCAAGCTCACCCCGATCCACGCTGCGGCGGCCATGGCCCTGAGTTCGGTCTGCGTGGTGGGCAACAGCCTGCGGCTGTGCAAATTTCAGGTCACGGGTCCAAAGTCCCGGGTCCAAGGTCGAGGATCAACACCGAACCCTTAACTTTTCGACTTTGGACTCGGGACATGGAGAATTTATGCTCACATCGACCGTCATTCTCATCCTGCTTTCCCTGTTTCTCGGCACCGGCGTCTGGCTGGTCTTTGTCTGGGCCGTAAAGAAAGGGGAGTTCGACGACATCGAAGGGCCGAAGCACCGGATGCTCGATGATGATGAAGATCATCCATGCATCAGGCAGGAGGGCCAGGATGCAACCAGCGAGGAGAAATACCGTGACCTTTAGAACATTCTGCCTGCTTATCGCTCTGCTTCACGGTCTGCTGATTCTGCCCGCACTGGCGGAGAATCGGGCAACTACCCGCTTCGAGCTGTCGGCAGCGGCCGGCGGACCCGCCGTCCTCGAATTCGCGGCTGCCCCTCTCGTTGCGATGACCGTCATCCCTTTTCGCCTGGAGCTGAAAAATGCCGACGGCACGCCGCTCACCGGAGCCGAAATCCGCTGCGAACTGACCATGCCTTCCATGCCGATGCCCGAGAATCGCCCGAAGATTACCGAGCGTGACGGAGCTTACGTTGGCGACATGATTTTTACCTGCACCCGAGGCGCCTGGCGTTTCACCTGCGTCGTCACCCCGCCAGACGGGGGGCAGCGGACGCTGGCCTTCGATATCCCCAGGGTGCAGATGAAATGACCGATCCCCTCTTTTCCATGGCACTGTTCACCGGCCTGCTTGGCTCGGGACACTGTCTCGGCATGTGCGGCGGTCTCGTTGCTGCCTTCTCCCTCCCCCTCTCCGGCGACCGACAGCGGGGCGGACTCCCATTCCACCTGCTCTACAATACAGGCCGGATCACCACCTACACCCTGATCGGCCTTGCGGTCGGCTGGCTCGGCTCGGCCATTGCGTACGCCGAGGCCTTTGCCACTTTCGCTCGAATTATTCTCCTCTGCTCCGATCTTTTCATTATTCTGATCGGCCTCGGCAGCGCCGGCATCTTCCGGAGCTTCAATCTCCTGAGCCTCGAATGCGCCAGCCCCGTCCGTGTCCTGACCGTCGCCGTACGCGGCCTGCGCCGCCTCCCGCCGGCGGTCGCCGCACTCCCGCTTGGGCTGCTCTTCGGCTTTATTCCCTGCGGCTTTCTTTACGCCGTGGCGATTACCGCTGCCCAAAGCGCCGCTCCTTTGCAGGGAGCGCAGATCATGCTCGCCTTCGGGCTCGGAACCGCCCCCGCGCTCCTGCTGTTCGGGACGGCGGCACACTGGCTGGGGGCCAGAGCCCGCCACTGGATGCTCCTCGGCGCTGGTGTCATGGTTGCCCTGATGGGCGCCTGGAACTTATTCCGGCACCTGCAGATGATGGGGGTATGGTAACCCCTGCGGGGCGAAAAAAAATCCTCCTCTCCGCTTGAAATTGTCGTTTTCCTGTTTATGCTTTTATCTCCGAACGCGTGTCGGACCTCCACTTTTCTTCTGCAATTACATCTTCCTCTCCAGCATCGAATATTGTTCATCCAGGCGGCTTGGGAGCGGCAACTCCCGAAGGAGGCATCATGCATAGCGACCAGCGTGGCAACCTGTCAAAAAAATCTTTTTCGCGATGGGCTTCGCTTTCGCCGACTGAAAAGCAGGATGAATTCAGGCAACTGATAGACAGCCCGTACTGGCACCTTTTGCCCGAGGACGTCCGGAGCCGTATCCGCAGCCTCGTTTCAAACTGATCACTCCCTCCTGCCCGCCTTCTGCAGCAAAAGCTTTCGAAAATCCTTCGAAACCCACCCGCACGTCCCAGCAGGGAACGCCTCCAACTCGCCGGATTGGCTCTAAAAAGCTGCCTGCAGCGCAGCAGGCAATCTGCACCTGTTCGGGCACTTTCGTCAGGGATTTGCAGAACTCAGGACTTCCGCAGAGGGGAAGGGGCTCGATAACAAAGGGACTTACGGCGGGAAAACAGACAGCCGGATGGAAGTAGGTCAGTGGCTGAGGAGGGGCCGAATCAAGGAGAGGGATGCGGAATTCGATGCGGGACAAACTGCTCCCGTCGTTCATCCCAGCGATAACCACCGGCATCCCATATCTCCTCCAACTGCCGCCAGTTGAGGTGGATATCCTTCATGCTGTCCACGGTATCTGAAGCCTGCAACATCTCGGAGTCGTCGATGACATTGTCGCCATTCAGGTCGGCCCATTGAAATGGACCAATACGCAGTTGCGTTGCTCCCGTCACTGGCGAAGGGGTGTTGCGTCCATTGGGATTGGCAACCGCCTCGCCGCTGAATGTCCCCTCCCTGCCCAGCTCAGCAGCACGATCCACCTTGACCAGGTAGGCAATCATCCGGCGCTCCTCGCCGGGCTTGACGATCCAGCGGGCTGTACCCTCCTCATTATCGAGGCTCGAGGGAGGAGGGCTGGCCTCGATCAGCTTCCAGCCGGGCGGAAAGTGCTCGCGGAGAATAAATCCCTTCATCTCGGAGCCGGCCTCCAACCGAACCTGCACCGGAATACTGCTGCCGGGCGCTGCAAATTTGGGGAGCACCCGCTCGGCCAGCAGACTATCAGCGGGCGCCTGCTGACGCTGTACAAAGAAGTAGACTGCCGCCAGGACGAAAAGGACCAGAAAAATGGGGAGGGCGCGATAAATCAAACGGCGGGGCGGAAGGGCTGGCTCCGCCATCGTACAGATACCGGTTCCGCCTTGCAGGATATCCTCGACGGGAGCCTCCAGCGCTTCGGCAAGACGCAGCGCGTTCTCCCGCTTGATGGAAGGATAGCGGTTGTTCTCCCAGCGGGAAATGGTGTCGGTGGTCACTCCAACCACCTTGGCCACATAAAGCTGGGTCAGTTTTTTTTCTTCGCGGATCCGGCGGACGGCAGCTCCGTCAAGACAGACCGTCGGGGGGAGCATTTGTGTCATTTAAGCCTCGCAGAAATCCGGACGAGTGTAGCAGAATGCTCCCAATGGAGTAAACACAAATACAGAACGTCGTATTCTCTCAATTTAACCACCCGACATCGACAGACTTAAACAGCTGTAACTACCTGCATCCGACCCGACATCGGATCCGCCCCCGGTTGTCAGTCGGCCTGAAAATGAGGGGTTGGCTTCGCCTCCATCCGGTTACGTATCCAGACAACAATAACGGAAATTTCTTTTTTTCCTGCAAGGCCTCTTTATTTTCGCCGTTCTGTATGTATAACCATCGATAATCAAACAATATTTTTACTTGTTTTTTTCCCCGTTGACACAACATTCAAAGGGGAGTATATGGAGTTTGACGGATACGTTCCGGCCGGGAATGCGCAAGAAGACGATGCATAAAAAGCAACCCCTTTTTATAGCCGCCAGCCTCCCAGGCTACCCGGACCGATGGCACGCATCCGCTGCTCCCCCGTCGGGGGAACGGTAATACTTCGAAGGCTTTTAAAGGGGTTCACCATGCACGTTGCACTCACCTTCAATCTGCGGCAGGAGTCCGTCCAGGAAGTGGAACCGCCCGCGGAGCCTCCCTCCGAACCTCCCTCGCCAGTAGCCGACGACATCTACGCCGAGTGGGATGACATTCACACGATCAAGGCGGTGGAGGCGGCGTTGGCTTCGCAACATCAGGTCAGCCTCGTCGAGGCCGACCTCGACGCCTTCGAAACCTTTCGCAAGCTTCGTCCCGATCTGGTCTTCAACATTGCCGAGGGTCTGCTGGGCAACAGCCGCGAGGCGCAAATCCCGGCGATGCTCGACATGCTCGGCATCCCCTACACCGGCAGCGATCCGGTCACCCTCGGCATCTGTCTCGACAAACGGCGGACCAAGGAAATACTTGCCTGCCACGGGGTCCCCACCCCCCGCTTCGCCGTTGTCCATTCCTTGTCGGAAATCCCCGGCCGCCTGCGCTACCCGCTGATGGTCAAGCCGATCCTCGAAGGCTCCAGCAAAGGAGTTACGGACAAGGCACTGGTGCAGGACCGTCGTGCACTGCGCCGGCAGATAGAGTGGGTGCTCAACACCTACCAGCAGCCGGCGCTGGTCGAAGAGTTCCTCCCCGGCAGGGAGTTTACCGTCGCCCTGCTCGGCAACGGCTCGTCACTGCAGGCGCTGCCGATCGTAGAGATCAACTTCGACACCCTGCCGGCAGGGGTGAACCCCATCTATTCCTTTGAAGCCAAATGGCTCTGGGACCGGGAAGAAAACCCCCTGCAGATCTTCTCCTGTCCTGCTCCAGTGGAACCGCTCCTGAGAAAGAACATCGAAGAGACGTGCAAACGGGCCTTCCGGGTGCTGGGCTGCCGTGACTGGTGCCGGATCGACGTGCGTCTGGATGCCCGCGGATTGCCCAACATCATCGAACTCAACCCCCTTCCCGGCATCCTGCCGCGGCCGGAACAGAACAGCTGCTTCCCCAAGGCGGCAAGGGCGGCCGGCCTTTCCTATGAGCAGATGATTCTAGGCGTGGTAGAAGCCGCCAGAGAACGGCTCGGATTGAGCCAGGGGGGGCTGGATGAACGTCGCTGTATGCTATAACCGTGTCCCTCCCAAGCTGTTCAAGGGGGAGGCCGGCGACCGAATTTCCGAGAAGGGGGCCGAAACCGAGGCCCGCGCCGTCAGCAAGGCCCTCAAGGAGCTTGGGCACGCACCCAAGCTGGTCCCCCTTGGTGCCGATGTCGCCAAGTTCATCGATGATCTGCGTACCGCGGCACCGGAGGCGGTCTTCAACCTCTGCGAAGGGTTCTGGGGCGACAGCCGAAAGGAAATGCACGTCGCTGCCCTTCTCGACCTGCTCGGCTACGCCTACACCGGAGCCACCCCGCTTTCTCTTGGTCTTACCCAGGACAAGGTCCGCACCAAAGACCTGCTGATGCGCCACGGCCTGCCCACCCCCAAGTACATCCTGGTCAAGATGGGCGAACATTTTCCCAAGACCCGCGACCTGGCCTATCCCCTGATCATCAAGCCGCGATTCGAAGACGCCTCGCTGGGTATCACCCTCGACAGCATCGTCGAGAGCGAAGCCGCCCTGAAAAGACGCATCCAGTACGTGCACGACACCTACCATCAGGGTGCGCTGGTCGAAGAATTCATTGAAGGGCGGGAAATCAATGCTGCAGTGCTTGGCAACGCCCCCTTTGAGGCGCTGCCACTCTCCGAAATCCGTTTTCAGCCGGGGCTGAGCCGGTCCATCGTCAGCTACAACGGCAAGTGGCTGGAGGAATCGGCGGAATACGCGAAGACCGAACCGGTCTGCCCCGCGCCCCTCAAGGCCAAGGAGGAATTCCTCCTTCGGGATGTCGCCCTGCGTGCCTACAAGATTCTTGAATGCCGTGACTATGCCCGGGTCGACATCCGCCTGCGCAACGACGTACCGTATATTCTCGAAGTCAACGCCAATCCCGATATTGCTCCCGGCGCCGGCCTGGCCAGGGCCGCACGGGCGGCTGGACTGACCTACCCGAAGCTGATCGACCGCATCCTGCAGATGGCGCTCAAGCGCAAGGAGACCGTGCATGCGAAACCTTAAGCGCGAGGACCTGCCCGATCTCATTCGGGTCCTCAACGAGACCGGGGCATTTAACGACATCGAAGTTGGCTGTGCCGTGGAACTGCTCGGCATCGTTCTCGATGACCCGAACCAGAAAGACTATATCGTGGCCGTCGCCGAGGATGACGGGCGGGCCGTCGGCTATGTGCTCTACGGGCCGGTGCCGTTGACCGAGGGAAATTTCGACCTCTACTGGATCGCCACCGATCCCAGGGTACAAGGGAGAGGCTTTGGCCGGAAACTGCTGGCCCACGCCGAAGCGGATGCCCGTACCCGCGGCGGCAGAATGATCTGCCTGGAAACCTCTTCCCAAGGCGGATATGAGCGTACCCGGCTTTTTTACGAACAGGCCGGCTACGTCGAAGAATCGAGGATTCTTGATTTTTACCGCCCTGGCGATGATCGCATCACGTACGTTAAACGCTTTTCCACCAAGGAGAAGAGCTGAGACGATGGAGACCTGGCAAAGACTTTTGCAGGCAAGCGTCACCCGGCCCGGCGACCTGACCCGCCGGTTTGGCGTCGACCCCCGTCCCCTGGAGGCGGTAGCCGAGCGCTACCCCATGCGCGTCAACCCCTATTATCTCAGCCTCATCCAATCGGTCGACGATCCGATCTGGCGGCAGGCCGTTCCCGCCGCGGACGAACTGCACGACCAGGTCTGCCCCGCCGACCCTCTGGAGGAGGAAAACCAGAGTCCGGTCCCCAACCTGATCCACCGCTACCCCGACCGGGCGCTCTTTCTGGTCTGTTCCGAATGCGCCATGTATTGCCGTTTCTGCACCCGCAAGCGCAAGGTTGGCGGAGAGAACATGGTCATCAACCGCGAAACTCTCGAGGAGGGCCTTCGCTACCTCCGGAACCATCCGGAAATCCGGGACGTCATTCTCTCCGGTGGCGACCCCCTGCTGCTCGCCGACGAGCGTCTGGAGTGGATTCTCAAGGAACTGCGGGCCATTCCGAGCGTGGAGATCATCCGCATCGGGACCCGGGTGCCAGTCGTCCTGCCGCAGCGGATCACGCCGGCACTGGTGCGGATCCTGCGACGCTTCCACCCCCTCTACATCAACACCCACTTCAACCATCCGGCCGAGATCACCGACCTCTCGGCCCGGGCCTGCGGCCGACTCGTCGATGCGGGCATCCCCCTGGGAAACCAGTCGGTACTGCTGCGCGGGGTGAACGATGACCCCGGGACAATGAAGCGGCTGATGCAGAAGCTGCTCGCCATCCGGGTCAAGCCCTACTACATCTACCAAGCCGACATGGTGCAGGGGACCGATCATTTCCGCACGACCGTCGAGGAAGGGATCGGCATTATCCGCGCCCTGCGCGGGCACACTTCCGGCCTGGCGGTTCCCGCTTACGTCATCGACGCCCCGGGCGGGGGAGGCAAGATCCCGCTTCTCCCCGACTATTTGCAGGAATTGGGCGATGACGTCGTGCTGAAGAATTATCTGGGTGAAACTTACCATTATCGCAACGCTTCCCCGGCAAAGGAAGGCGAACGCCAGGATGATGCCATAGGACAATGATCAAGGGTCTTTTCTGGGACAATGACGGCATTCTGGTGGACACGGAGCCCCTCTATTTCCGCGCCACCAGAGAGGTTCTGGCCGGATTCGGCGTCGAGCTGACGCAGCAGCAGTTTGTCGACATCTCGCTGAAAGACGGCAGCAGCCTCTTCTCGCTTGTCGCGGACAACCTGACAACGGCAGAACTGGGTGCGGCTCGGCGGTCCAGAGACGAGCGATATGCCGAACTGCTGCGGGAGGAAACCAGGATAATACCGGGAGTCGAGGAAACTTTGGCCGCCCTGCACGGGAGGGTAAGGATGGCCATCGTGACCAGTTCACGGTCCGAGCACTTCGCTCTCATCCACGACCGTTCAGGATTGCTCAAATACTTCGATTTCGTTTTGACCCGCGATGACTACGTCAGCTCCAAACCGCACCCCGAACCGTATCTGACGGCCTTGCGCAAAAGCGGCCTGCGCCCCGAAGATTGCCGGGTTATCGAGGATTCGGAAAGGGGCCTGCTCGCGGCGTGCCGGGCCGGGCTGCGCTGCCTCGTCATCCCCGGCAAGTTGACCCGGAGCGGGGATTTCTCTTCGGCAGAGCGGGTCCTGACCGACATCCGCGAGGTGCCCGCCGCCCTGCAGGACCTTCCGCCCGGTTAAACATCACGGCCAGGAGGAATGTGAAAAATTCTCTTGAATTCCCGTTGGACATCCTATAGTATTTAGTTTGAACGTTGGTCCGGTCTTCCGGATCGACAGTTCGGCCCCGTATACACCCCCCCTCCGTGTACGGGGTCTTTTTATGCCTTCCTGATCCCTTCTCACCCTGAATTCCGGCATCCCGAACGCCAGACCTATCCATCTAGCCGCAGCAAAGCGGCTGGGCCTGCCAGCTATTTTGATTGCATGCCCTCCGGTTATTTTGTAGAATCGCGCCATGTTCCCCTGGCTCCCCCAAAAAAGCCAGGGGGTTTTCGCCCCGTGATACCCCTCCTTCACGGGGCATTTTTTGTTTCTGTCCCCCGCCCCCTCCCCTGCCGGCCACTTGCCTGAAAAGACTGCGAATGCTACTGTTGAAGCGTACCGGGAAAGGGCGCTTCGATGAAACATCCTCTTCGCAATGGGCAAGACCCAGTTACCCGACTCTCCGGAATCGACCTGAGCATTCTCCCCCTCGACGGGGGTGAGCATTACAACCGCCTTATTTTCGAAAAAAGTCCCTACCTGCTGCAACACGCCGAAAATCCCATCGACTGGCACCCCTGGGGAGAGGATGCCTTCGCCAGAGCCAGGGCCGAGGACAAACCCGTCTTTATCTCCATCGGCTACTCCACCTGCCACTGGTGTCACGTCATGGCCCACGAGTCCTTCGAGGACGCGGAAGTCGCCCGGGTCATCAATCGTCACTTCATCGCCATCAAAATCGACCGGGAGGAACGCCCGGACCTCGACAATACCTATATGGCCGTCTGCCAGATGATGACCGGCAGCGGCGGCTGGCCGCTCAACCTCGTCCTGACGCCCGAGAAAAAACCGTTCTTCGCCGCCACCTACATCCCCAGAACCGCACGCATGGGGATGGCCGGGCTGACCACCATCCTGGAGAAAATCGCCGAACTCTGGCTCACCGACCGGAGCCGGCTGCTGCAAACGGGTGAAGAAGTCCAACTGGCACTGCATCGGTTCGAGCAGGGTGCGACGACCAGTCGACCGCTCTCCGAGGCCCCCCTGCGGCAGGCCTTCGAGCAGTACGCGCAGACCTTTGACCGGCACGACGCCGGGTTTGGCAATGCCCCCAAGTTCCCGGCTCCGCACAATCTTTCGCTGCTGCTGGGAATCTGGCAGCGGACCGGGGAAGAGAAGGCCAGGGTCATGGCATTGCAGACCCTGCAGCGCCTGCGCCTGGGCGGAATCTTCGACCAGATCGGTTTCGGCCTGCACCGCTACTCGGTCGACGCCCGCTGGCTGGTGCCGCACTTCGAGAAAATGCTCTACGATCAGGCACTGGCGGTCAACGCCTACCTCGATGCCTGGCTGGCCACGCAGGACACCTTCTACGCGCAGGCCGCCAGGGAAATCCTCAGCTATGTTCTGCGCGACCTGAGCCATCCGGAAGGCGGCTTCTATTGCGGCGAAGACGCCGACTCGGAGGGCGCCGAAGGGACCTTTTATCTCTGGACCCCGGCGCAGGTCACGGAGATTCTCGGCAAGGAACTCGGTACGATCTTCTGCCGCAGCTACGGCATCACCGAGGCGGGAAACTTCGAGGGGAAAAGCATTCCCCATCTGGAAGAGGATATAGCGACCCTGGCCAATCGCGTCGGCGTTGAACCGGGGCAACTGGCCGACCTCCTCGCCGAGGGAAGGCGGAAACTCTTCGCGGCCCGACAAAAGCGCGAGCGCCCCCACCGCGACGACAAGATCCTCGCCGGCTGGAGCGGGCTCACGATCGCCGCCCTGGCCCGGGCCGGCGCCGCGCTGAACGAGGCCGAGTTGATCGAAGCAGCGCGCCGGGCTGCAGATTTCGTCCTCGCCAACCTGCGCCGCAAGGACGGGCGGCTTCTGCGCCGCTGGCGGCAGGGTGAAGCGGCCATCCCCGCCTTCCTCGAGGATTATGCTTTTCTCGGTTGGGGTTTGACGGAACTCTTCCTGGCCGGCTTCGACAGCCAGTGCCTGGAGTCGGCTCAGGAGTTGTCCGATGCCATGCTGGCGCTTTTCGACGACGGACAGGGGGGGCTTTTCGATACCGGCGCCGATGCCGAAAAAGTCCTCATTCGCGGTCGCTCCCTGCAAGACGGCGCCATCCCCTCCGGCACCTCGGTGGCGACCTTCAACCTGCTGCGCCTGGGGCGCCTCACCGGCAACACCGCCAGGGAGGCAAAAGGGGAGGCACTGCTTGCGGCCAATCTCGACCAGGTGAACCGCTACCCTGCCGGCTACGCCCAGTTGCTCAGCGCCCTCGACTACGCCCTGGGGCCGAAGACCGAGATCATCCTGGCCCCGGCGGCCGATGGCAGTCCGCCACAGGCGTTGCTCGCCGAATTGCGAAGGCGCTTTCTGCCGCGGACGCAGGCCATCGTTTACCGGGCCGGCGATACCCGACTGGAGAGCCTCGCTCCGATCGTTCAGGGAAAAGGTCCCGTCGAAGGCATTGCCGCAGCCTGGGTCTGCCGGGACCACACCTGCCTGCCACCGGTGACCACCCCCGAGGAACTTGCCGCACTTCTCACCAGAACGCCGTAGGGGCGGGTGACAAACCCGCCCCTACCTCGTGCCTCGTGCCTTGTACCTTTTGCCTAGGGCATCGTGCCTTGAACCTCTCACCCCTTGAGCACCTTCAGCAGGTGAGGAACCAGCTGTTTTTTCCGGGAAAGTACCCCCCTGAGTTCGAAAAGATTTTCCTCGATTTGGGGGTAGCCGATCAGATAGGGAAGTTCCCTTAGCCCCAGGACCAGCAGCAGGCTCGTCTCCTGGACGATGTCGGTGACCAGCAGCCCGGCCACGTCGAGACGACGTTCCGCCCTGAGTTCCTCCAGGCTGGCGGCGATGCGCTCCTTCATGGATTGGAACTCGTGAAAACTCACCACCTCTACCTGCCCCACGCCGAAGTTGCGCTCGCCAACGGAATATTCCTTGAAATCGCCGAGAATCAGGTCACGGATACTCGGGTAGGCGGCCAGCGTACTGCCGGCGGCAAAAATGCGGCGGCCGAACTCCTGGTAATCGAGCCGGGCACGCTCGGCGAGCCACCCGGCCATCTCCCGGTCGATGGAGGTAGCGGTCGGCGACTTGAGAATAACCGTATCGGAGAGCAGGCCGGCGAGCATCAGCCCGGCCGTGCTCGGGTCCGGCTCGATGCCGGCCTGGCGGTAGAGGGTGGCGACCAGGGTGCAGGTGCTGCCCAGCGGCTGGTTGATAAAACGGATGGGATGGTCGGTGTGAAAATTCCCCAGCCGGTGATGGTCGATGACCTCGAGGATCTCCACCTTGTCGGCGCCAGCGACCGCCTGGGAAAGTTCGTTGTGGTCGACCAGAATCAGCTTCACCGCCGAGGGCGCGAGCAGGGTGCTCTTGGTCGCCACCGCCGCCACCTTGCCGGCGGCATCCAGCACGATCACCCCGGGGTCCCGGCTGTGGAGCAGCTTGAGGCGGAGGTCGTCGAGGCGATCCGGCAGGCCGACCGTCTCGAAGCCATCCTTGAGCAGGCAATGCACGGGGGTGGCCAGACGGGTCAGCCAGGCACTGTTGGCCGTGTCGAAGGGGGTCGAGAGGATGCTCACGCCGTTCTGCCGGGCCAGAGCGAGTATCTCGTCCGTCACCGGCAGACTGCCGGTGACGATCAGCACCCGCACGCCGGCTTCCACCGCCTTGCGCTGAATGTTTTCCCGGTCGCCGGTAATCAGGACGATCCGGCGCGGGTCGAGTCCTGCCATGATCCGGCGGAAGGTGGCCGAAGCCATCGCCCCGACATAGAGATCGAGTTCCTCCACTGCCTCCGCCGCCACCAGATGCAGCGCCTTCGCCCTGAGGCAGTCGCGGATCGAGGCGGGGGAGGCGAGCAGCTTGCGCAGATCCTGCTCCCGGCTCGGAATCAGGAAGCGCTCGGCCACCCGCTTGAGAACCAGCAGTCCCATCGGTTCGCGATTGCCGTCGATCACCGGCAGCAGACGGATGCTGTGCTGGTGGAAAAGTTCCATGGCCCGAGCCAGTGGCGCCTCCCGGTCGATGGTGATGACCTGGCTGGCGACGACGTCGCGGACTCGGGGATAGACGTCCACCAGCAGGGTCGGCAGGGGTACGTCAAGCTCGTCGAGGACGAACTCCGTCTGCCGGTTGATGTTGCCGGCCCGCGCCGGCTGGACATTTTCCTGCCCCTGCCGGCTGCGCAACCGCGCATAGGCAATGGCACTGCAGATCGAATCGGTGTCGGGGTTTTTGTGGCCAACGACATAAATGATGGGTTTGCTCATAAGTGTCTCTGTCCTTTTCGCTATTGGCATAATCCTATTCGCGCAGCTTGCCGCGCACGCTGCCGATGCCGATGACATTTTCCACGATCCCCCGCTGCGGTCGGCCGAGGTCGTCGAACCAGACGTAGACCGCGCCGCCTCCGGTATCCAGAATTTCCTCATCGAGGATCGCCCGGCCGAGCAGGCCATGACGGGGGAAAAAAGGGTCGTCCGGCCGCTGCTCGTCGGTCAACATTTCGATCCGGATTTCTTCTTTCCCGGTGCGGCTGAAGGTCGGGACGGCATGGCGGCTGCCGGGCCTGAGCGGGCCGAAATGACCGGTCCGGAAGTTGTAGAAGGCAGTCAGGATGTCGTTCGGCGGCGCCTCGCCGGACATCGGCAGCCATTCATCCTTGTAAAATCTGTCGTTGCGGGCTCGCTGGAAGCGCACCTGGTGCCGGTCATGGTCGAAGGTATAGAGACGGGTCGTGTCGCTGCGCTCATTCTCCTTCCCCTTGATGATGCGGGATTCGAAGGAAAGCGACTGCAGTCGGCCGTCCGGGCCGACCTCCATGAGGGAAACGTAGCGCTGCATGCGGTCACCGGTGAGCCAGGCGGCCACCCCGAGGGTTCTCGCCTCGAGAACCGCCCGGTAGGTGCCGGGCCGTTCGCCGGCGGCAAGGGCAAGACGCCCCTCGGCCAGCCGCTCGAACCAGAGAAAGGAGATATCGTAAACCAGCGATTCCCCGACCAGGGCCGACAGCGGCAGGGGACGCTCCTGCAGCACCGGATAGTCGGGGCGAAGTTCGTCGCCGCGCAACGGCGACGCCGCCAGGCAAAGCAGAGTGCTGCAGAAAAAAAGAATGGACCGTTTTCTCACCTGGCTCCTCCGCAGACCATGGGCGACTCGCCGCCGCCGGGGCCTGGTTTTCCGGGCAAGTCTAATGTCACTCCGGACGGAAGTCGAGTAAATCCCGTCGAAACAGGTCGGCAAAGGTAAATTCTTGACAACGGCCTTGAAACTTTATAAATATTCATATATTTGCAGATGGCAGAAAAATCGGACCCGGATGGAGACCTTCCGTATGGAAAAAATGGAATTCGACAAGATGCAGAGCTACGATCGCGAGGCGGAAATCCTCAAGGTCCTCGGCCACCCCGTACGCCTGAAGATTGTCGCCGGGCTCATTTCCCAGACCTGCAACGTAAAGAAGATATGGGAATGTCTTGGTCTTCCCCAGGCGACCGTCTCCCAGCACCTGGCTCTGCTGAAGAACAAAGGGATCATCGAAGGGCGGCGCGAAGGGGTCGAGGTCTTCTATCATGTGGTTTCGGCGGAGGCCCGGCAGATCGTCGGCGCCCTTTTCGGAACGGGCCGGTGCTGATGCCTCGACTCATACTGCGCCCGGGCCATGACCGCCGTCTCCGGGCGGGGCATCCCTGGGTCTTCAGTAACGAAATCGACCACATCGACGGCATCCCTAGTGGCGGGGATGCCGTCCTGGTTTTCAACTCCCGCGGTGATTGTCTCGGTACCGCGTATTATAACCCGCACTCGCTGATCGCCGCCCGCCTGCTCTCCCGCCAACCGGAAGAAATCGACGCTGTCGATTTCTTCCGGGAGCGGCTCACTGCCGCCCTCGACTATCGCCGCCGGCTCTACGGGGAACTGAACGCCGTGCGCCTGGTGCACGGAGAGGGGGATGGCCTGCCCGGCCTGGTGGTCGACCGCTACGGCGAGGTACTCTCGGTTCAGTTCCTCACCCTGGGGATGGAGAGGCGGCGAGAGCAGATCCTGCTGGCGCTGCGGGAACTGTTCGCGCCCGCCGCCATCGTCGCCCGCAACGACGTTGGAGTACGGGAGTTGGAGGGGCTGCCGCAGCAGGTGGAACTGCTCTACGGGGAGTTGCCGCCACAGGTGCTTATTGACGAGCACGGTCTGCGCCTCCGGGTCGATGTCACCGGCGGCCAGAAGACGGGGCACTTCCTCGATCAGAAGGAGAACCACCTGGCCCTGCGTGGCCGGGTGGAGGGCGAGCGGGTCCTCGACCTTTTCTGCTACTCGGGAAGCTGGTCGGTGCATGCTGCCAGCTTCGGCGCCCGCGAAGTCACCGGCGTCGATATCTCCGCCGGGGCGCTCAGCCTGGCGGCCGAGAATGCCAGACTCAACGAGCTGCAGTCGGCCTGTTCCTTTGTCCGGGCCGATGTCTTCGACCTGCTGCGCGACTGGGGACGCACGGGGGAGCGTTTCGGCACGGTGATTCTCGACCCGCCCGCCTTCGTCAAGAGCAAGAAGAAGCTCCCCGAGGCGATCCGCGGCTACCTCACCATCAACCGTCGGGCGATGGAACTGGTCGCCCCCGGGGGCTATCTTTTCACCTGCTCCTGCTCGCACCACCTGCAGCGGGAAATCTTTCTCGACCTGCTGCGCCAGGCTGCCGCCCAGGCCGGCCGCAACGCCCGCCTGCTGGAATTGCGCGGCCAGGCCTTCGATCATCCCGTCCTGCTCGCCTGTCCCGAAACCGACTACCTCAAGTGCGCCATCCTGCAGCTTTCCTGAGACGGATCCAGCCACGACAATGCAAAAAGGACGGCTTCTGCCGTCCTTTTTGCATTGTCAGTCGAAGCGGAAAAAACTTCAACAGGTCACTTGCCGGCCCGGATGTTGGCCACGGTCTTGCCGCGCAGCCCCCAGTTCTCCGCCGGAACTTCCTCAATGATGACGTGGGTGGTCTCGGGATTTTTTCCCAGCACCTCCCGCATGACATCGGTGATCCTAGCGATGACCAGACTCTTCTCTTCCTGGCTGATCCCTTCGACGGTTTTGATAGTCACTACAGGCATGGCGGTCGCTCCTTTCCGCTGTTTTAGGCAGGTATCAGTATAGCCAGAGCCCATCGGGATGCAACCGGCACGCCGGTGAATAAAGCGGTGGCAACAGGCTTGGGATTCGAGCCTGAAACCATGAAGAAGCGTCTCTCGCCCGCTCCTTGCAGTCGCTGGAGCCGCGGAGAACACAGAGAAAAACGGGACTTGTCTTTCTCTGCGCTCTCTGCGCCTCTAGAGAGCGAAGCGAACGAGCGTGCAAATGCCTTGTTTTGAATCCGGGGAATTAAAACAGCCGGTCAGGACTTGCGGGCCAGTCCATAGATGACGTGGTAGGTAGCGGGGATCCCGAGCGCATCGCGGCCGAAGCGCTCGGCATAGAGGGTGCTCAAGCGGTGCATCACGCGCCGGGAGGCGAGGCCCGCCGGGCGTTCGGCGCTGGCGTTCTGGGCGCCGATCTTTTTCAGGGAGCGCAGCAGGGCGGCCACGTCCGGGTGCTGCTCCACCTCATCTTCGGCGAACAGCTGCAGCGGCTGCAGCCCGACGGAGGCCAGGGCCCGCTCCACCTCGGCTTCGCCGGGAAAGGTGTGGGCGTGGGAGAGATGCTCGCCGCCTGCTTCGTGCACGGCCAATCGATGCGCCTCCCGCAGCTCCCAGAGGGTGCGCTCGCCGTACATGGCGAAGGCGAGCAGACCGTCGGGGCGCAGCACCCGGGCGGTCTCGGCCAGGGCCGCCGGCAGGTCGTTGAGCCACTGGAAGACACTGGCGGAAAGGACCAGATCGAAGCGGTCGCCGCGAAACGGCAGGGCCTGGGCGTCGGCATCCACCGCCGGCAGCCCGCCGAGAGTTTCGGCCGCATGCCGGGTCATGCCGTGAGCGAGGTCGGAAACCACCAGGGAGGCGTCCGGACAGAGTCGGAGCAGGCGGCGTGCCAGTTCCCCCGTTCCCGTCCCCACCTCCAGCGCCATCGTCCCGGTCTGGATATGCGGCAGCACGAGATGCAGCAGACGCGCTGCCACCCGTTTCTGCACCCGTGCGTAAAGGTCATAGTCCACGGCGTGACAGGAGAAGTTGCGGCGCACCTGCCGGATGTCGATCGGCTGCCGGCTCAAGAGAGAAATTCCCGCCATCGGCGGCAGACCTCCTGCGGCTGGCTGAGAAAAGGGGCATGGCCGAGGCCCGGCAGCAGCTCCAGCTTGGCCGCCGGCAGACGCTCCGCCAGATAGTCGGCGGCGCCGGGCAGGGTGATACGGTCGAGCTCTCCGTGCTGCACCAGGACGGGGGGCTCGATGGCACCCAGTCCGCTGCGCAGGTCCCCAAGCCGCAGCGTCTCCAGAGCGGCCAGGGCCACTTCTGGCTCGGGCAGACGGCCGCCGCGCACGGCGAAATCGGCGATGCGCCGGTAGCACTCGCGGGGCAGTTCTTCGCTGGCGAACTGCAGGGCGAAGAAGTCGCCCATGGTCTTGAGGTAGTTGCGCTTGAGGTCCCGGGCCATCGCCCGTATCTGGAGATCGGGGAGCCCCGCCGTCCAGTCCGCGGCGGCCGTGAAGCGGGGGGTGGTGCCGACCAGGATGAGCCGGCGCAGCCGCTCACGGAGTGCCGGACAGAGCTCGAGCGCCACCTGCCCGCCCAGCGACCAGCCGATCAGGGAGACCTCGCGCAGGTCGAGGGTATGAATCCATTCGGCCAGGTCGGCGGCGAAGTCGGCCAGGCCGTAGCCCGTTCCCGGATCGGAATCACCGTGACCGCGCAAGTCGGGGGCCAGCACCCGGTAGTCGCCGGCCAAATCTTCGATAACCTCGGCAAAGACCGCCGACGACATCGACCAGCCGTGCAGCAGGACCACGGCGGGCCCGCTGCCGGCCTCCCGCCAGGCGATCTGCCGGCCGTCGGCCAGGGTCAGTTTCTTCATGCTGCGTCCCCCACCGCCTGCAGGATCAGATCGGCCGCCGCCGTCAGCTCCTCCGGGCGGTGGACGGCCATCACCGTCGCCCGCAGCCGGCAGCGCCCCGGCGGCACCGTTGGCGGCCGAATCCCCTGCAGCAGCACCCCGCCGGCCAGCAGTCGCTCGGCCGCGGCCATGGTCGGACCGGGCTCGCCGGTCAGCACCGGCACGATCTGGGTGACGCTGCCGAGCAGGTCGACCCCGCCCTGCTGCAGGCGGCCGGCGAAGAGCTCGCGGTTGGCTGCCAGAGCCTGCCGCAGCCCCGCCCCTTCCGGGCTTTCGACTAGGTCGACGGCGGCGAGGGCCGAGGCCGGTACCGCCGGCGGCAGGCTGGTGGAGAAGATGAAGGAGCGCGAGCGGTTGATCAGCGTGTCGACGACGACCCGGTCGGCGGCCAGGTAGGCGCCGGCGCAGCCCAGGGCCTTGCCGAGGGTCCCCATGTGCAGGTCGATCCTGTCGAGGCAGCCGAAATGCTCCCCCGTTCCCCGCCCGCCGGCGCCGAGCACGCCGGTGCCGTGGGCGTCGTCGACCATCAGCAGGGCGTCGTATCGCTCTTTCAGCCGGACCAGTTCGGGCAGCGGCGCCATATCGCCGTCCATGCTGAAGACCCCGTCGGTGACGATCAGCCAGCGGCCGCGGCGGCGCGGCGCCTCGGCCGCCAGAAGTGCCTCGAGAGCGGTGGCATCGGCGTGCGGATAGACGAGGGTGCGCGCCCGGCAGAGGCGACAGCCGTCGATGATCGAAGCGTGATTGAGTTCGTCGGAGAAGATCACGTCGTCCTCGCCGAAAAGACCCTGGAGAATGCCGGTGTTGGCCGCGTAACCGCTGTTGAAGAGGAGGGCGGCGCCGGTCCCCTTGAAGGCGGCCAGGCGCTCCTCGAGGCAGGCATGCGGCGGCATCGAGCCGGAGATCAGCCGGCTGCCGCCGGTGCCGGCGCCGTAGCGGACGGTCGCCTCGCGGGCCGCCTCGATCAGGGCGGGATGGCCGGCCAGGCCAAGATAGTTGTTGGAGCAGAGCAGCAGCACCTCCCGCCCGGCGTGCAGGGCGTGCGGCCCCTGCAGACCGTCGAGAGTGCGCAGGCTGCGGCGCATCCCCGCAGTGTCGAGCTGCGCCAGTTGTTGCCGCCACTTTTCCATGGCTATCCCTTCCAGGGAGCGGCGCCGTGCAGCGCCCCGATGCTATCGACGAGCAGCACGGAGCGCTCGAGGTGTTCGATGAGTGCCGCCAGGTCGAGACCTTCGCGGCGGACGAAGAAGGCCCGCCCTCCCCGCTCCTCCCCCAGCGGCTTGAGGTGAGGGAAACGGACGTAGCCGAGGGCCGGGGCGGCGACATAACCGGCGGTGTAGGCGGGATCGTCGGACCAGCAGAGCTCGGCGACGATGCCGGGAGCCGAGAGCACCTTGGCGGCGAGCACCAGCGCTTCGCGCACATGGGGGTTGTCCAGCCCCAGCGCGGCCAGTCCCCGGCGAAGCTCCCCTTCGGCAGCCGGCGCCAGGTCCATGCGGCTCGCCCGCACACCGCGTGCCCGGTCCGGCTCCAGGCGCTGGCCGCTGGCCGCATCGACCAGCATCGCTCCGCGCATGCTGCAGCCGCCGGGCGCCGAGCCCTCCGCCAGCGCCGTCATGGCCAGGCGAGCGGCATCCGCATCGACGCCGGCCCCGGCGAGAAAATGCAGCGCCGCCTGTCGCCCCTGCCGCCAGTCGGTCACCGTCACCGTGCGCAGGTCGGGCAGCCGGCCCCGGCGCAGAACTGCCGGCGGGATCGCCTCGACGCTCAGCCGGATGTCATCGGCGACACCGCGCGGATGTTCCAGAGCGCGGCGCAACAGTTCGGCGGCCAGACGTTCCAGTTCGCTCGCCGGCGCCAGGCGTTCGGCGCCGGAGAGGTGGATGCCGCCGCGGGAGGCGTGCATGCGGATACTGAAGAGTTCCGGGGTCATGGAGCGGAAGCTAGCACGCAGCGGTAGAGTTGTCAACCTGGTAGTTGGCCAATGGTTGACAAGTATGTTTCACCCCAGCCCGAAGCTCTCCCGCGCCTTCCCGGCGACCACCTTGCCGATGGCAATCGATGCCGTGGCCGCCGGCGAAGGGGCGTTGAGCACGTGGATCATCCCCTCTCCCTCGACGATGCGGAAGTCGTCGAGCAGCTTCCCCGCCGCGTCGACCGCCTGCGCCCGCACCCCCGCCCCGCCGCGCACCACATCCTCTTCCCGCAGGGCCGGGATCAGGCGCTGCAGGTCCCGGACGAAGGCGTTCTTGCTGAACGAGCGGTAGTATTCCTGCAGACCGGTCAGCCAGTAGCGGCCGGCCAGCCGCCAGAACCCGCCGTAGCCGAAGGTCTCCAGGGTGTCGAACAGGGAAAAGCTGAGCCGGTGGTAGCCTTCGCGCTTGAACGCCAGCACGGCGTTGGGGCCGGCCTCCACCCTGCCGTCGATCATCCGGGTGAAGTGGACGCCGAGGAAGGGAAAGGCCGGATCGGGGACGGGGTAGATGAGGTCGCGCACCAGATTGCGGCGCGCTTCGGCCAGTTCGTAGTACTCGCCGCGGAAGGGGACGATCCTGACTTGCGGGTCGCTGCCGGCAAGCCGGGCGATCCGGTCGCTCTGCAGGCCGGCGCAGTTGACGATAAAGCGGCTCAGCACCGCATCGCGGGAGGTCCCGAGCCGGAAACCGTCCGCTGCCCGACGGATGCTCACCACCCGGCTCGAAGTGCGGATTTCGCCGCCCCGGCGGCGGACGACTCCGGCATAGGCTTCGGTCACCGCCACGTAATCGACGATGCCGGTCTGCGGCACGTGCAAGCCGGCGAGCCCCGCCACCTGCGGTTCGAATTCCCGCAGTTGCGCGGCATCGAGGCGACGCAGCCCCGCCAATCCGTTTTGCCGCCCCCGCTGCTCCAGTTCTGTCAACTGCGGCAGTTCTTGCTCACGGGTAGCGACCACCACCTTGCCGCACCGCTCATGCGGCACGGCGTGCTCGGCGCAGAAAGCATAGAGCGCTTCCCGGCCGGCGGTGCAATTCTGCGCCTTGAGCGAACCGGGACGGTAGTAGAGTCCGGAGTGGATGACGCCGCTGTTGTGGCCGGTCTGGTGCGCCGCCAATCGCGCCTCTTTCTCCAGAAGCACCAGCGACAGGCCGGGAGTGGCTTCGAGAAGGGCCATGGCGGTGGCGGCGCCAACGATGCCGCCGCCGATCACGGCGACGTCATACCGCTTGCCGTCGGCCATCTCAGTGCTCCCGCACCAGTGCCTCGGCCTCAAGTTTCACGTCGTCGATGTTGACCCGGGCCACCTTTCCCGCTTCCCTTTCGCAGCGGACCAGCCCTTCATCCACCCAGGTCAGGATCAGCGCCTTCTTCACGCCAAATGCGGCTGCGGCGTCCTCCGGGGTATACCAGGTTTTAATCATGGCCATCGTGCGACCTCCTTTCCGTCAGGGGGCGTTCACTACCAAGTATACCCCGCAAGCGCGATCCTTAGCGTTCGATACGGATATCGTCGTACCAGGCCGTAGCCGACCCGCCCGTGTTGTCGGTATCGGTCATGATGGCGATAGCGCCGACCCTCGGCGGTTCTTCGCCGAAAAGCAGCCGGTAGTCCTCGTAGACGTTGCGGCGTTCGCTGATCCAGCGGCCGACATTTTTCCTGCCGCTCTGCACTGCAACCATGACCGCGTTGCCGGTAAAGGGGTTGGGGACATGCTTCCCCCTGGGGAGCTTGTTGGCCCAGATGTAGTTGATGCTTTTCGTCTTCGGAAAGAACCAGTGGGGGAAGACGACATAGACCCGAGCCGGATAGTCGTCCCCTTCCTTCTTCGTTTCGTCCCCCTTGTCGAGGATGTTGGCCACCTTCCAGCGCCAGGCGAGGAAGGGGTAATCCCGAAGCGAATATTCCATCTTGAAGATGAGGCCCGACGCCGCGTCGCGGCTCTCCGCCTTGAGCACGTGGCTGCCGTCATTGTCGTGGGCCACGAGATAGACCGTCCGCCCCTTGAACTCCTTCACCTCCCACTCTGGCCGCAAGTTATCTTCGAAGTCGTCGATGAGCACGCTGCGTTCTGCAGCTCCGGCAGCGACGGCGACGGTCAGACCAGCAAGCAGCAGAAATATCTTGAACCCCCCTCGCCAAGGCATGCGCTGAACTCCTTTCACGTGGTGCCTCTTTCTTCGGGAAAGCAGAATCATGGCAGTGATCCGATGAACGTTGTCTTAACTTTACCAGATTCCGGCGCATATTCTTTCGGCGAGGGGAGCCAAAAAGTAGCAATTATACTATCTTGACTCATCTTGCTGCTCCCCTATACTTATCCAATCCGCTCAACCACCCGTCTCACTGGAGACCGCATGATGCACTTCGTTCTCGCCATCGACCAAGGGACCACCGGCACCACCGCCCTGCTCATCGACCGCGACCTCGTCATCCGCGGCAAGGTGACCGTCGAATTCCCCCAGCACTATCCGCAGCCGGGCTGGGTGGAACACGACCCCGAGGAGATCTGGTTTTCGGTGCTGCAGGCGATCCGCAGGCTGCTGCAGGAAACGGCCGTGCCGGCATCGGAAATCGTCGCCATCGGCATCACCAACCAGCGGGAGACCACCCTGCTCTGGGAACGTGCCACCGGGCGCCCCGTCGGCAACGCCATCGTCTGGCAGTGCCGGCGCAGCGCCGACATCTGCCGCGAGCTGAAAGAGAAGGGAGTCGAGCCGCGCATCCGCGAGAAAACCGGCCTGGTGCTCGACCCCTACTTCTCCGGGACCAAGATCACCTGGCGCCTGCGGCAGGAGGCACCGCTGCGCCGGCGGGCCGAAGCCGGCGAACTCGCCTTCGGCACCGTCGACTCCTTCCTCGTCTGGCGGCTGACCGGCGGTGTACGCCACGTCACCGACGTCTCCAACGCCTCGCGGACCCTGCTCATGGATCTGCGCAGCCTCGCCTGGGACGACGAACTGCTCGGCCTGTTCGAAGTGCCTCGGCCGCTGCTGCCCGACATCCGCCCCTCCTCCCAGGTCTACGGCCACACCAAAGGGCTGGAGATCCTGCCAGACGGCATTCCGGTGGCCGGCATGGCCGGCGATCAGCAGGCGGCACTCTTCGGCCAGGCCTGCTTCGCCCCCGGGGAGGCGAAATGCACCTACGGCACCGGCGCCTTTCTGCTCGAGAACACCGGGGCCGAGATCGTCGCCAGCAAGAGCGGCCTGCTGACCACCGTCGCCTGGCAGATCGGCGGCGAGGTCAGCTATGCCCTCGAGGGGAGCGCCTTCATTGCCGGCGCCGCGGTACAGTGGCTACGCGACGGCCTGGGGCTCTTTCAGAACTCCATGGACATCGAGGCGCTGGCCGCCTCGGTGCCCGACAGCGGCGGGCTGGTCTTCGTCCCGGCGCTGACCGGCCTGGGGGCGCCGCACTGGAAGAGCGAGGCGCGCGGCGCCATTCTCGGCATCACCCGCGGCACCACCGCCGCCCACCTGGCGCGGGCCACCCTCGAGGGGATCGCCCTGCAGATCGGCGACCTGGTGGCGGCAATGACCGTCGACCTGGCCAAGCCACCGGCCCTGCTCAAGGTCGACGGCGGTGCCGCCCGCAACAACCTGCTGATGCAACTGCAGGCCGACCTGATCGGGCTGCCGGTGGTCCGGCCGCAGACGGTGGAGACCACGGCGCTGGGTGCGGCAATGCTGGCCGGGCTGGCGGTGGGATTCTGGCGCACCCTCGACGAGATCAAGGCAAGCTGGCGGGAGGATCGGCGATTCCTGCAGCAGCGGCCACAGGCGTGGCGGCGGGAGCTGCTTGAGCGTTGGCGGCGGGCGGTGGAAAAAGCTTAAAATGTCCCGGGTCCAAGGTCCAAGATCCAAGGTCTTGAGACCAGGGACCCGGGACCAGAGACTCGGGACCTGCGACTTAAAGGTCGTTCAGCAGCCGGTAAATCTTCTGCTCCATCTCCCAGACCGCCGCCGCCCGGTCTTCGGCCCCCTGCTCCTCGAGCAGCAGCCGGGCGCGGTCCAGACGGCCGTGCGCCTTGAGCAGGACCGGAGTCAGGTCGGCCTCCAGCCGGATGCGCGGGATCTCTCCCACCGACTCCTGCAGTTCGCGCAGCCCTTCCATCGCCTGGTTGACCGGCTTCAGGACCTGCCCCGCCAGCTCTTCATCCAGCCCCTGCAACTGCCCGCTGAGAGCTTTGACGTCGCTGACCAGCTCCCGGTATCTATCGGAAATACTCATCGGAAAACCTCCTGTGGGGGGCAGCCAGTCGCCGGCTGCCGCAGAGCGCGTATGTTAGACAAAGCGGCGGGCAAAGACAACGGAAAATCCGCCCGAATCAAAGGTTAAACGAAAAGCCCATCCGGGCAATCGCCGGAGGGGCTTTTTCTTCAGGAGGCAGGGGCGAGAAAATTTTTGCGGACCGCCCGGGCGCTAGAAAATCAGCAAATGCAGTACGCCGCGCACCAGTATCCCGGCAAGCCCCCCAATAACCGCCGGCCGCGCCACCGCCGCGACCCGTGGCCCGGCGGCGGCCAGGATCGAGACCCCGACCACGTCGAGGGGGGTGATGATGAAGCCGGCCAGGCGGTGGAACTCCGCCATGGTCATGACATTCTGCTTGATGAGTTCGAGGGTGACCCCCATCATGGCCGTCCCGCCCGCCAGGTATTTGGTGGCCAGCGGCAGGACCGCCGAGCCGGGCAGGCCGATCAGGTTGAGGGCCGGCGTCAGCGCATGCTCCAGCAGGGTAATCGCCCCGGCTCCCTTCAGCAGGTTGACGGCGAAAATGGCCAGCAGCAGGGCAGGGATGGCATTGAGGACGATCTGCACCCCCTCCTGGCCGCCGCCGACCATCACCGCCCAGAGGCTGCGCCGCGACTTTTCCGGACGCGGAGCCGCCGCGGCGGAATCGGCCCGTTCCCCCCCGAGAGAGCGGGTCAGGACGTAATAGGTCAGGCTCGCGGCCGCCAGCCCGCCGACCAGGGAAATCAGGACGACGGCGCCCAGGTTCATCCCGGCCGCGGCCATGGGAAAGAGCACGTTGGCCTGCGGCATGGCGAAAACCATGGCGAGGGTGGCGGCGATGCGGCGCTGGTGGGTGCCGTCCCGGTCCTGGATCGACAGGGTGGCGATCGGGCCGGCAAAACTGATCAGCAGCAACTGCAGCATGGCGAACACCCCGGTGCCGGGGATGCCGAAGATCCGCAGGGGCGGCGCCAGGACGCGGGCGGTCCAGGCGAGAACACCCCGGTCCTCCAGGGCCTTCATCAGGGCGAGCATGATGACCATGACCGGCAGCAGCAGGTGCAGGGCGAGATCGAGGGCCGTGCGGCCGGAGGCGAGAATGATCGTGACCAGTTCTTGCAAGGTTTTTTCCAGGGGGTTCAGATGTTGGTTTCGGAAAGGAGCAAGGCCCCGTTCATGGCATGCGGCAAGGCGCCTATCCTAACGCAAAATCTGGCGGCAGCCAAGGATTTCCAGTCCCCCGGGATCAGCCAGGCTCCACACCCCGTCCTCTGAATCGATGCTGCATCTGGTAAACTGGTAGCAAACGCATCTTCCAGGGACGGAGAGAGGGAAATCGGTCATGAACAAGGATAACGTCCTGAACGTTCTGGAGCAGTCGGAAGAGAAGAAGGAACGCTTTCTGGTGGCCTGGAAACGGGGGGTGGATTTCCTCGGTTCGCACCTGTTCGGCCCCGGCACCACGGCAACCGCCCGCGACAAAGACGAACTGCGGCCGTTGCGGGAACAGGTCGAAGCGGTGTTCGACGCCGAGAGCGGGGGCGAGGAACAGTTTCTGGCGGCGATGGTCAGCTTTTACGACCCGGCCTGGGGGGAAGAGTTGGCGGCGCGCACCAATTGCTACAAATCGTTGTGCGGTCTGACTTACAATCTGGATCACGAGAGGACGGAGATTCTCTGTGAATTGCTGCGGAATAACCAAGGGTGGTAAGCCGGCACGTCCCAACTTTCAGGCTGGACTCTCGGAGTGGTCAGCGGCCCGAGAAATCCGATTTTTTCCTTGGACCTTTGACTCGTACATTGCACCGTCGGCAAGCTGGACGAGTTGATCGAAGGACCGCACATTATCACTGAAGAAAGTTGCGACCCCGGTACTGGTGGTGATCTTCTCGATTTTCAGACCTTCGAATGTGTGCTCGTGAATAATCGACCGCAGCCTGCTTCCCAAATCGAGGGCGCCATCCGCCGTTGTATTCGGGAGAAGAACCGCAAACTCATCTCCTCCATAACGGGCTGCTATATCGCTCTCCCTGATCACATTCTTGACGATGCGCCCTATCTGCCTGAGCACTTCATCTCCCTGGGTGTGGCCGCAGGTATCGTTGACCGTCTTGAAATCGTCAATATCGAAGAAAATAAGCGAAAGGGGGGTGTTATAACGAACTGCCCTTGAAAACTCCTCGTCGAGGCGGTTGTAAAAATGCCGATGGTTATAGAGTCTTGTCAATCCGTCGCGAATGGACATCTCCTCGAGATACTCCTGCGCCGTCTTCATCGATTCGAATAACGTCGCGTTCTCCAGAGCATTTGCGGAAATGTTGGCGGCCAACTGACACAGTTTGTAGATTCTTTCGGTTATTCCATCCTTCAACGACGACGCGGTCCTCAGAAAAAAAGTTCCGATGACGCTCTCTTTCTTAACGATAGGAACGACAATGATTGAATTGAATTCGATGCCTTTTAAATGCTCCTGAACAGACTTCATTAGTGGATCGTTTTTGATATCGTTTACCACTACAGCCTTTTTTGTCTCGATTGCCTTACCTATCTCTGGGTACTTTCTCAAATCAATTGATATTTCGAGGTCTTCTTTAAGATCACTACTTGCTTTTACGATGAGGGACCCCGAAGATGAAACACTAACGATAGAACATCTTGCGATATCTATTACGTTAGACATTTTTTCAACAATCAGTCGAAGTATATTCATCGGGTTTCGTGACGCGGCCATAGCCTCGGATAGTTCAAGAAGGAGGAGAAGGTCTCTGTGCTCCAACTCAGCATAGTACCCTTTTGACCGGAGATGAGCGTCGACCCTTGCCAGAATCTCGGGTGGATACATGGGCTTCGTGATGTAATCGTCCGCTCCAGCTTCCAGACCGAGGATTACGTCTTCTTTTTTCGCACAGGAAGTAAGAAGGATTACAGGTATCCTTCGTGTCTCAACCCTCTCCTTCAGACCCTTGCAAATGTCTATTCCACTTCTCCCCGGCATTTCGACATCCATGATGATCAGGTCGGGCTTATAATTTGCAACCAACGCGATTGCTTCCTCTCCGTTCCTGCCCTCAATGACATCGTAGCGAATTTTCAAGGAGTCTTTCAGTATCTCCCTGACAAAAAGCTCGTCATCAACAATTAATACTTTTCGCTTGTTTTCCATATAATCCAAAATCCTTGGCTGCCGAAGGCACTACTGGAAAATAGCTTTTTATAATTCACAATGTCAATGACATTAGTTGCCAAAACTAAAGCAATAGAACCTTGCCTTCAACTTCAATCCAGACCGCTTCACCGGCAACCTTTTTCGACCGCTCTCAACAGGCCTTCTGCCTCGGGTCTTCAGAAATGCGGGCAGCTACAACTTGAAAACCCGAGCATGCGATGTTCCCCTCACCCCTCCCCCGCCCGCTCCAGCAGAAAGTCGACGAAGGCCCGGTCGGCGCGGGAGAGGTAGCCGTCGGCTTTCCAGGCGATCCACAGGTCGAGGTGCAGCGGCGGGTCGAAGGATACGGCCGCCAGTTCGGGGTCGCCGACGACGACCATGCGCAGGAAGGTAGAGACGCCGAGCCCTTCCTTCACCAGCGAGCGCACCAGCGAGAAGAGGTTGGTCTCGAAGACGACCTGCGGCTCGATGCCGCGCTCGGCCAGCAGCTCGTCCATCAGCTCCCGCATGTGGTACCCCTCCTTGAACAGCACCAGCGGCTCGCGCAGGAACTCCTCCAGGCGGACGGCGCCGCGGGCAGCGAGCGGGTGACCGGCGGGGACGCAGGCGACGATCTCCTCGCGCAGGAAGCGCCGGCCGGCGAGCCCCTCGGGGACCTTGCCGCCGGCGATCACGCCGATGTCGATCTCGCCGCGGGTGATCATCCGCTGGATGCGCGCGGCCCCCTCGCCATTGACCGAAAGCTGCAGATGGGGGAAGCGCTCGCGGAAGTGGCAAATCACCTTGGGGAAATAGTACGAACTCATCATCGGCGGGATGCCGATGCGCACCTCGCCGCGCTCGAGTCCGCGCAGCTCAGCCATCTCCGTCTCGGCGGCACGGCAGTTGTCGAGGATGCGTTCGGCATGGCGCCGGAAGACCTCCCCCTCGGCGGTGAGCGACACCCGCTTGTCCTGGCGGTTGATGAGCGTCAGCTCCAGCTCCTCCTCCAGCTTGCGGATCGCCATGCTGACGGCCGGCTGGGCGACGTGCAGTCGCTCGGCGGCACGGGTGAAGCTCTGCAGTCGGGCGATCTCGACAAAGGTTCTGATCTGGCGCAATTCCATCGCAGCCTCCATTTATAAGCAAAACATATCATATTCATCAATACAATATATTTTACTTATGATCAATGGCCCGCTAAGGTACATACAGGATCGCAGCAAGATGCGGGAGACTTTACAATGGGGCGGCAGGCGGACTACATCGAACGGGGAACGGCGGACTACCGGCGGGCCAACATGGCGCTCTTCATCGCCGGCTTCGTTACCTTTTCGACCCTTTACGACTTCCAGCCGCTGCTGCCGGTCATCAGCCGCGAGTTCGGCGTGTCGCCGGCGGCGGGCAGCCTGGCGCTGTCGGTGGCGACCTTCGCCCTGGCGGTCACCCTCCCGATATCCGGCAGCCTTTCGGATGCGCTCGGCCGGCGGGTGCTGATGGGGACGGCGCTGGCGCTGACCTCGCTGCTCGCCCTGGCCACCGCCGTCGCCCCGTCGGTGCCGACCCTGCTGGCGCTGCGACTGGCGCAGGGGATGGTGCTTGCCGGAGTGCCGGCCGTCGCCATGGCCTACCTGAGCGACGAGATGTCGCCGCGCGCCGTCGGCGCCGCCATGGGACTCTACATTGCCGGCAACGCCTGCGGCGGCATGACCGGCCGCATCCTCACCGCGGTCCTGGCCGACCACCTCCCCTGGCGCGGTGCGATCGCCGTCATCGGCGCCCTCTGCCTGGCGCTGAGCCTGATGTTCTGGCCGCTGCTCCCCCCATCGCGCCGCTTCCAACGCCGCCCCTTCCGCCTCGGGCCGCTCACCACCTCGCTCCTCGGCCACCTGCGCGAGCCGAGGCTGCTCTGCCTGTTCGCCCTCGCCTTCACCTGCATGGGCGCCTTCGTCACCCTCTACAACTACGTCACCTTCCGCCTGCTCGCCCCCCCCTACTGGCTCAGCCAGTCGCAGGTCGCCTCGATCTTCATCGCCTATGCCTTCGGCGCCTTCGGCTCGAGCGCCATGGGCGGACTGGTCGAGCGCGTCGGCCGCAGCCGCATCCTCTTCACGGCGCTGGCGGTGATGGCCGTGGGCGTGCTGCTGACCCTGCTGGCGCCGCTGGCCGCAGTGATCGCCGGCATCGTCGTCTTCACCATCGGCTTCTTCGGCGCCCACGCCGTCGCCTCGGCCTGGGTCGGCGCCAGCGCCTCCACCGCCCGCGCCCAGGCCTCCTCCCTTTACCTGCTCTTCTATTACCTGGGATCGAGCATCTCCGGCACCGGCGGCGGCGTCGTCTGGAGCGCCTGGGGCTGGCCGGGCGTCGTCGCCCTGATCCTCGGCCTGCTCGGCGCCGCCCTGCTCGCGATGCTGCGCCTGACGGCACTGGCGGCGCAGCCCGGCGCTGCGCCGGCGGCGCCGCTCACCCCGGTGGAGTGCGGACCGGCGGCGGAGTGAGGGCCATCTCCCGGGGCGGCGATGCGAGCAATTCCGAATCGCCGCACGCCTCTTCTTCCTGAGACAACGGGACTGCTGCCTCCTCGGCCGGAATCCGGATGCGCTGCACGGCGACCAGATTCACGGCCGCCAGCACGGCCCCGGCGATAAAGGGAATGCGGTAGTCGAGCATCCAGAGGGCGCCGCCGAGCACCGGCAGAGCGACGGCGGCGATGTGGTTGATGGTGAAGCCGACCGCCATGCTCGGTGCGATGTCGCGGGGGTCGGCCACTTTCTGGAAGTAGGTGTTGATGGCCACGGCGAAGTTGAACAGGATGAAGTCGACGATGTACATGGCCGCCGCCAGGTACCGTGAGCTGGTGAAGGCGTAGGTGAGGAAGACGCAGATGATGCCGGCATACTCGATGGAGAGGATGCGGCGCTCGCCGAAGCGCAGGATGGCCCGGCCGATCAGGGGGTTGAGGAAGAAGTTGATGGCGTTGTTGACGATGAAGAGAATCGTCATCTCCCGCACCGTGAAATGGAAGATCTTCACCAGCAGGAAGAGGGAGAAGGCAATGAAGATCTGCCGCCGGGCGCCGGACATGAAGGTGAGAAAGTAGAAGAGGAGATAGCGGCGGCGCAGAACCATCCGCTGGCGCTGGAGCGGGACGCTCGGGCAGCTCGGGTTCTGGCAGAGGCTCCAGAGGCCGAGCAGCACCACGAGGCCGCCGATGGCCAGGTACATCCCGCGAAAGTCCAGAAACCCACCGAGGAACCAGATCAGCCCACCGGTCGCGATGCTGGCCAGGGCGGCGAGGCTGCGCAGCCGGCCGTAGACCAGGGGGACGGTCGTCCTGGTGAAATATTGCAGGGTCAGGGAGTTGTTCGTGGTTTCAAAGTAATGAAAGCCGAAGCTCATGACGAGCGTCGTGACGATGAGTCCGCCGAAACTCGGGAAGAAGCCGGCAAGGGCCACCCCGATGCCGAGGCAGAGGATGGAGAAGGCCGCCAGGCGGTGTTCGCGGACCAGCAGGAGGACGAAGACCACCAGCAGGGCGAGGAAACCGGGGATCTCCCGGATCGACTGGAGGAGCCCCACCTCGCCGCCGTCGAGGGCCACCACCTCGACGGCGAAGTTGTTGAAGAGAATGGACCACCCCTGCAGGCCGAGGGTCGAGGCGACCGTGAGGACGAGCAGGAAGCGGAGCATCGGCCGCTGTTCGGAAAGGTTCACGGGCACCCGGCGCAGGCATTCGAATGGGCTGGCACAAATCGCCGGCCGATGCCCGGACAAGCACGTCCGGACTATCAGGCGGCCTTCCTGAGATACACCTTTCGCCGCCGCCCTGTCAACGCTCTTTGCGTCCCCTTTGACCGGCAAGCGCAGCCTGCAATAAACCGTCAGCCCGCCGCTTCAATCTTCCCTTGCAAACATGATTTCTAAACGCTATCATTGAAATCAAAAGTCATGTTCGCTTAACATTCCCTCCGGTTGTCGCTTGCCCGGCCGAGCTGTTGCGGGCACCGCGGGCAGGAGGATGAGATGAACATGTGAAGGGAGGAAACTACCATGTGGCTGAAAAACTGCGGGAGAACCGTTATCTGCGTTAATGGCAAATGCTTCGACAATGCCTCGGCCGCCGGCCGGTACGTAATGGAACTGTCGAGCCGGGGTCAGGCCGTGTCCGTCACCCGTCAGCTCGACATGAGCCAGTGCTTCATCCCGGAAGCGAAGAAGGACTGACCGGCGAAGTTCTTTCGGCCGCGCCGGAGAAGACGTGGACTTGCCAGGTTGCCGTTTCCCGCGCCGACAAAACCATTGACTTTCCGTCGCCGGTCCTGCTAGTTTTACCACTCACAACTGAAAACGCCCTAGGGGAGTTTTACACTGAGAGTCCCGCGCGAGCGGGGCGACCCTTTGAACCTGATCCGGGTCATGCCGGCGTAGGGAAGCGGCGCGTACCACCGGAAAACCAAATCCGGAAGGGGCCGCTTTTCGCGGCCCCTTCTTATTTCGACCATGATGATACTACTCAACGAGCGACCCATCGAGACGGCCGAAGCCGTCACCCTCTTCGCCCTGCGTGACCGGGAGAAGCCGGATGCCGACGTGCTCATCGTCAACGGCTTTCCGGCGGTCGCCGACCGGCCTCTGGCCGAGGGGGACCGGGTGGCGCTGATACGCCGCGGGGAACAGCCGTCGCCCGAGGAACTCGAAGCCCTGATGGCGGCCCGCCACACCCCCGGCGTGCACGAGAAGGTCAAGCGGTCCACCGTGGGAATCGCCGGCGCCGGCGGCCTCGGCTCGGCCATCGCCGTCGCCCTGGCCCGCATCGGCGTGGGACGGCTGGTGATTGCCGATTTCGACGTGGTCGAGCCCTCCAATCTTAACCGCCAGCAATTCTTCGTCGACCAGATCGGCCTGCCCAAGGTCGACGCCCTGAAGTCCAACCTGCAGCGGATCAACCCCTACGTGCAGGTGGCGCCCTTCTTCGGCCGGATCGACGCCGAGAACGTTCCCCGGCTCTTCGGCATGGTCGATGTGATGGTCGAGGCCTTCGACGCCGCCGACCAGAAGGCGATGCTGGTTGAATCCTTTCTCGGCCGCTGCCCCGGCAAGCCGCTGGTCGCCGCTTCGGGACTGGCCGGGTTCGCCCCCTCGAACACGGTAACCACCCGCCGAGCCGGGCGCAACTTCTACCTGGTCGGCGACGGCGAAACTGCCGCCCGCCCCGGCGAGGGGTTGATGGCGCCGCGGGTGGGAATCGCTGCCCATCACCAGGCCAACGCCGTGTTGCGGCTGCTGCTCGGCGAGGAGCCGGGGTGAACGTAG